>DATJDT010000467.1:0-5163 GCA_035497275.1 Pedobacter sp. | reverse complement strand
ATTTGTTGGTTCAGAACAATGGGTAATCAATAAGTTCTTCAATGGCGGTAAAGAGTTTAAGAGAATTTATGGAATTTCACATAACCCTGATGTATATCGATTTATGCAGTATAACTTCGGTATAGGCTTCCCTTTCTAAAGGCCCCCGAATATCTCACGAAGTTGCTGTTTACTGACTTACACTGTTACTTTGCGTCTTATTTAACTTTCGTAAATCGTTTGGAAGGGAAATGTGATAAACCGCAGTTTCTTGTAACCTCGACGCTACGATAATTTCAGTGCCATTTGCATGGGTGCTAAACAAGCGCTGTACAAGATCCGGACAATTATTATCCTTGCTTAAGTGCGATAAGAATAAATGGCTGAGATGCGCGGATTTGTGGCTCATAAACAAAGCCAATGCTTGTGAGTTGGATAAATGGCCATGACCGCTTCTAATTCTATTTTTCAAGAAATATGGATACCTACCACGATCGAGCATCTCATCGTCATAATTAGCCTCTAAAAATACGGCGTGACATTGCTTAAAATTACTGATAACATGGTCGCAATGTTGACCAATATCGGTGAACACACCGACCTTAATTCCATTACAGCCAACCGTAAAGCTATGGGGTTCAATAGCATCGTGCTTTTTAGGGAAGGCAATAATCTCTAAACCACCTATTTGAACGGGGGCATAAGCTATAAAACTGTTTAATAAATGCTGGGGTAACTGTTGTTTTCCACTTAACAGAGTTGACTGCGTAATGAACACTGGTATTTGATATTTTTTGGCAATTACCGGAAGTCCACGTATATGATCGCTATGTTCATGCGAAATGAAGATGGCTTTTACATTGCTCATGCTCAAATTTAATCTTTGCATCCTAACCTCCGTTTCCTTACAGGTTAATCCTACATCAACTAAAACTGCTTCATCGTGATTACCAATGTAAAAACAATTTCCATTGCTGCCCGTATTAAGAGATGAGATAAATAACGACATAGTATACAAAGGAAATAAATTCATTAAATTTAAATACAGAAAATTATAAACATTTTAGCCTAGCCGAGTAAAACAACTTCTTTAAACTACTGTTTTAATTTAAATTTATAATATGGAAGAGAAACATAACAATGCAACTGCCCAAAGACCAGAGGGAGCGAGGCCGCTCGATGCTGCGATTATACCCATTGATATTCCAAAATATATTAATCAGTTAAAACAGGAAGAAGCCTATGATAAAAATGGTAAAAATGCGATAACTGTTTTTAAATCTGATAGGATTACGATTACGTTAATAGCCTTAAAAAAAGGGCAAAACTTTCATCCTGGCCCATCAGAAGTAACAGCAATTATGAGCATACATCTCATAAATGGACAGTTATCTTTTGAAAGTTTGGGGACTATAACTACTGTTAATGAAGGACAGTTGTTAACCGTCCATCAAGAGTTGTCGTTCAATGCATTGGCAATTTCAGATAGTATTTGTGTGTTAACGCTCTTTAGATAGCCTTAAGCTAGTTTTTTTTATGATGAGTAGTCGTTAGCTAACAAATTGCGATTCAGGTATTTTTGAGGAAAAAGTGGCTTAATGTGCTTGCAGGGCAATAAATAAATAATTCTATTGATACTTGTTTATTCGGTTTAAATGATATATTTGAAATCAAATTAAATTAAAAACATGGAAAAATTCTCAAAAGTTAAAGAAGTAATCGCTGCGATTGAGGCAGATGCAGAAAAATTTTATAATGGTGGTAATGCTGCAGCAGGTACAAGAGTACGTAAAGCAATGCAAGACCTTAAAGGTTTAGCTCAAGAAATCCGTACAGAAGTAACTGAAAAGAAAAACAGTGCGAAATAATAATTTTTGAGCTTGATTATTAAAGAAAAAGACCTACAATTTGTAGGTCTTTTTTTATAGTTTAGTTTTTTCACAGAACTTGTTGATCGCTTCTGCTAGGTCTGCTGGAATTTCGTCATTACTTTTGGCCTCGAGTTTATGTTGAGCGGAGTTGTATTTTTCGATAAATGTTCCACTATCCCGATTGAACTTAAGAAAACCTTCTTCAAAATATCGTTCTTCTACTTCCATTGATGAATCCATGGATCTGAAAGTTAATGGACTTGCTTCTTGAAAGTCTTTGCTTACCCTCATCCATTGGTAAATTTTGGAAATATCCTCATCCTGAGGAAGATCATTTCTTTTGATCTCCAATATGTAGGTGTCAGTATTTTCCAAGAAATATATACAAGTAAATGCAGGTGACATTTCAATAGGTTGATTTGAATAACGAAAATACATATAAGAAATTTTTGTTAAAAAAGATTTTATCAACATAACACAATGATGTTGTTAGTTGTTTTTGCGGGTTAGGGAAAACTTATGCCCATACTAATGATTTTTTGAAGGATTGTTTTCAGTTTTATTACTAATTTTTAACACATCGTCGCCTTGGTTCTTTTTAACATTTTGTAAAGAGTCTTTAAGCTCAACTGCCATTTTGTAATGATTTTTTAAAGTGGGCAATGTTTTAGCGGCAAAACTAGCAATGGCGGCATCGTCCATGCTTTTTGCTAAACCAAATAAGTTAATAGCTTCATCGTGTTCTGATATCATTAACTTAACGTAAAACTCATTCTTTGCTTCGTCATTAAGCCCCTCAAACTGTTTCAACAGTTTTAATTTTGCCGTAGGCAATACAGTTGGAAGTGCGAAGCTTTCTCTCTGCGCCATTAGTTTAAGCTCTTCATTGGCTTTTAAATGATCTTTTTCTATCATTTGCGCGTATGACGTAACACGCTGATTAGTTGGTGCAGTTTGTAGCAGCTTCTTGCTTACTTCTACTTCCATTAGTCCGCCGATTGCTGCATTGTTAAAGAAAGTAGTTCTATCTTCGTTCTTCATTTTCTCGTCGCTTTTTCTAACGATATTAGTGTCGTTAGAAGTCACGGTTTTAGCAGACTCAGTTTTTTGTTCTTTTTGTTCGTTGCTACAGGCAATTTGTAACCCGATGAAAAATAGTAAAATCCATTTTGATCTCATGGTAATGTATTGTTAATATCAATAAATAGCATTTTCGATTTCAGCTGCGATTTGATTTATTTTTGGTAAACTCAATATTAGCTCTGGCTGATCAGTAAAGCTTTTTTTATCTTCATAAAATGGTAGTCCACCCGGCTCAATTTCTTCTTCGGGTAATAATTCCCACTCGCCATCCAGTTCTCTGATTGCACCAATGATACCTCCAAAATAGATTAGTTTAAAGTAATTGTTTTCTGGTAGCACTGTTAGCGTTATTTCCTTGTCATTCTGATGAATGTGTATATTGAATGGTTCCATATCTGTTAAACCAATATTTTGAAAATTTGTTTCCAAACATTAGCTAAATAGCTTTATTATTTGCCAGTTTCATTATCTGCTGCATCAACAGGCTTTGACTCCGGAGATCCCTTTTGACGAAGAAAAATTGAAAGAAATACAATTGAGGCGACTGAAAGAAATTCACTTTGCCAGTTTTGAAAAGTTTCGAACCAGAAGACTGGTTCTATCAAATAGTTAGCAAATGACACTACTGGTTGTTTTTCCATGAGCTGCTCGATATTATATTTTTGCCAACTGCCGTAATAATGAAGTGCCCAACTTGCAAAAAATAATATTGCGAAGCATAGAGATAGAGAATTCTTATAAATTTTAAGATACCAACCTCCTTTTTTTACAGCCCATGGAGCATTTGGGTGGATTTTCGGTTCGCGATCAACTTCTTCTTTTCCAGTTAATTTTTTAGATTCAGCAGAACCCATTTGTCTCAGCCTAATGGTGAGTAATACATATAAGGCCATTTGAAGAAATTCACTTTCAAAATTTTCAAAGGTTGCCGAGATAAAATGTCCGCTACATAGATATTTGCTAAATGAAATTTGGTTAAAATGAGCTTGTATAAGTTCATTATTATGTTCTTTCCATCCTGTAAGCGACTGACCTACCAAAGTGATGGTAAATAAGGACATAAAAACAATGCTCAATCCATTACGGTAGAAGTAATTGTATGTTTTTAAGTTTTTCTGTTTCATATTGATGAGTTTGCATCCAATTGTAATAAGTATTTTTTTAGGAGATTGCCAACTTCATCAACAGTTTTTAATATAATTTGCTCTGGAGTTCCAGTTAAGACCACTCTTTTGCTAAAAATCTTCAGCTTATGATGAAATCCATAAATGAACATGGTGCCAACAGGTTTATGCTCACTTTCGCTGCCACCAGCTGCAGGTAACCCAGTTACGCCAACATAGATATCTGAATCAATTAATTTTTGTAGGCCCAAGGCTATTGCTTTAGTTACTTCCATTGATTCAGGGGTGTATTCTTCAATCAATTCATGGGGTACGGCAAGTACGTTTTCCTTTAAACAAGCGTCGTAGCATACAAATGCTCCCATTAAAAAATCACCTGCATCTTCCAATAACGAAAATTCAGCCGCTAAACGCCCTGCAGTAGCACTTTCTGCAAATGCGATATGGAGTTTGTGTTTGATAAGTAGTTGTGCAACCAAATTTAAGTTGTCATTTTTCATACAGATAATGTTTGTGAAATACTTGAGTTAATAACTTAACAATTTTTTATGAGTTAGGTTTCTGATTTTTTTTAGGGAAAATAAAAACCCTTTAGCTATAAAATTGGTTGATAAAATGTAGTTTAAAAGCTAATCACATGCCTTCTTCAGTTGTTTCAAAAATAAGCTATGATCAAGTAAAGCAAATACTTTACGTTGTATTTGTATCGGGCGACGTATACGAATATAGCGAAGTACCTGAAAAGGTATACAAAGATTTTAAAGCCTCGATTTCGAAAGGGACTTTTTTAAATAGAAAGATCAAGAAATATTATCACGCTGAAAAAGTAGCCGAAGTATAAGTCCTAGCTCAAGTTGCCTTTCGATTCTTCATATACTTTGAGATACTTTTTAAGCTGTACCCGTGCGTGGTGAATACGTGTCTTGACAGTTCCAACGGGCATGTTAAATTCCTCAGCTATTTCATGATACTTATAGCCTTCAAAGTATCTAATAAATGGTTCGTATAAATTAGTAGGTAATGTTTTTAGCGCTTTGGAAATATCTTCGTTAATGAATTTTAACTCTCCATTATTTCTTGCTGCACTATGTACTAAGTTATTTGAA
>DATJDT010000466.1:0-9241 GCA_035497275.1 Pedobacter sp. | reverse complement strand
CGCATCCCAAGGAATAAAAACCTGCATAAACTTACCCAAGCCTACAAAACCATAGGCTAAAAACCCCAAACAACTTATCAATGCAAAGGCAATTACAATCATATGCGATCCTGTTACCCCCTTGCCTGTTAAGCCAAAACGTGTTTGCAACCATTCGGCGCCAGTATTGGCATTAGATCGCCGCAACCATTTAGATAAGAACATCATCATAAACACTTGGTTAAATACTGGCCATAACCAGGGAATCCAAATGCTTTTTAAACCATATACAAAGCAAAGGGCAACCATCCACATGGTTCCACTTATATCGAACATGTCGCTTGCATCACTTAAACCAAGCATGTACCAGGGCAGTTTCTTTCCACCAAGCAAATAGCTTTCCTTGTCTTGTTTAGCCTTATTTCGCATGTAAATACCAATAAGCACCATCGTAACGAGGTAAGCAATTAAAATTGAAATATCGATCAGTTGTAATTTCATGTATTTAATATTGGTAAAGGTTTTTCTTTTTGGTTGTTTTTTCGAAAATTATAGCGGGGATTTGGTAAAACTTCTTGAAATCATTTTCCGAAATCTGGCCTTTATAGGGTGCATAATAATGCATCTTTTTGATCGACGGCATATAGCCTTGGTTACGCCAAACCAATACATAGCTAATCGGAATGTCCTTTAGCGTTGGCCATAAAGTTTTCGTCCACCATTGCGTGTCTGGCACAGCTTCATAACCTGTTTCTGCAAAGGCCGATAATTTATTTTTTGCTTTTGCAAGCTCCGCTAAAATTTGAAGTTCCTTCCGAGTGGAGGTAATAAACTCTTCGCTATTTGGTGTAAATTGGTATTTATCAAAACTCAAAACATCTGCCATATCATCTCCTGGATATTTCTCGAGAAACTCGGCTTCATCGGCAAAACTATTGGTGTTATACACAATGATGAGGTTGTGCAAGCCTTGCTCATTTCGCAAATAATTGATGGTGAATTTCCAGAGATCTTTAAACTCTTCAGCTGTTGCCTTATTTTTACCCCACCAAAACCAGTTGCCATTTAATTCGTGGAACGGGCGAAAAAGAATAGGAATTGCCTCTCCATTTACGCCCTTTAAGCTTTTCATAAAGCCCGCTGCCCTAACTAACCAGGTTTTAAACAGTTCGTGTTTAGCCCCTCCTGGCAAAATAGAAACTACTGTTCGCTGCGTTGTGTCCCAGGTAGAACCACCTGTTAAAGGGTTATCCAAATGCCAGCTTAAAGTGATTACGGCACCCCGGCTATATCCCTCTTGGATATAGGCTCTCATCTTATCGAACGGAACCCCATCAATATTCTTGGAAGAGTTTTTCTCGATATACCCTAAATCCCAACCATAAACTGCCGGATAGTCGCCTACAACATCTTTAATGTCGCTTTTACCCTCTTTATATCTCCAATTTACGCCATAAGCAAGGTCATCTTGGTGACCAAATAGTACCTGCTTTCCTTTTAAGGAATGTAGATTTTTATAAAGGGCAACGGTTTCCTTCGTTGCCTTTGGGTCTATTAATTGCTGTGCCTTAACACTACCTATGCATACAAGACAGAGCGCGATAAAAAAGACTTTGGTAATACTCATATTTATTTCTTTACAGGCAATGCTTCTTTAATTGGTTTACCGATTTCGTGGCCGTTTTCAAATTTAACTCCTAAAAGAGCTGCAATGGTTTGGGCAATTTGGTTTTGATATAATTGCCCTTTTTGCTTAACCTCTCCTAAGGCTTTTGTATCTGGCCCCATGATGGCAAAAAAGATCTCATTGCTATGTTCAACGGTATAATAATGGTGTTGCCAATTATCACCGTAGCCCCTACCATGATCTTCGGTAATGATAAACGTAGTTTGGTCTTTATAAAACGGATCACTCTGCATGTAATTCCATAGATCGGCAATCATCTTATCATTGTAATTAGCCGCATCTAGATAAAAATCGTAGCGCCCATCGTGAGCAAGTGCATCGGTTTCTATAAAACTGAGCTGCAATACACGAGGATGGTTTAATTTTACATGTTCCTTTGCAAATGAATAGGTGATACCATCATGTCGTTCGCCCATGCCATAATCTTTAGGCAACCACCACATCAAATCATTTAATGTTTTTTGTACGTCGCTTAAATTTTCGCCCTTCACATTATTATAGCCGGAATTAATAGGAAAGCCAGATCGGTCGGCATTTAATATTTTATAGAAGGCATCCCAACTGGTAAATGTGGCAACTTTGTCTTTAAATTCGGGGCGTTTATTTAAAAACTCCAATACATTTATATTGTGATTAGCGGGATGCGAGTTTGAGTTGATTAGCGAATCGGGATAACCAGTAAATATCTCGCTATAGCCGGGAAAAGAGAACCAAAATTTATTCTTTACATCTACCTGATTCCCAAAATTCCTGTTGCCATGAATCTGCCCCTGTTTGGCTACGGTATTCCACATAAAGGGCATTAGTTTAGTTCTACGTTCTTCTATATTTTTATCCCAGTATTTTTTAACCCGCCATGTCGAGTCTTGCTTGGTAAATTTCTTCCCAAAGAGATTCAACGAGTCGGCTCCCTCAAAGAGCTCTTTCCATCGGTAACCATCAAAGGTAATGATGACTACATTTTTTGTTTTTAATTCTTGGGCGTTGGCTAGGTTACAAGTTAGTAATAACACTAGCGTCATCGCGAGGAACGAAGCAATCTTAAAGCAACTTTGCTTAGCCCTTCTATCGTTGTAGGATTGCTTCGTACCTTGCAATGACGCCGCCATCTTAAAATAACCAGCCTTTTTAATAGAATCCAATATCATCGATATAAATTTGTCCGGCTAAACCACTAAATTCCTGGAAAGTAATATAATCTATTGTAGTAGGACTTCCAAGGTTCACAAGTGGGATAATGTAATCTGTCCATACGCCTTCGGTTAGTATGAGCTCATAGGTAGATTTTGCTGGAGTTAATGATATTCTTACCTTTTTGCCCGCTGTTCCTGGGCCACCGTAGATTGATATTTTTAGCATGGTGTGTGTTCCAATTGTAAAAGCAGGAATACTTCTAAATCTACATGCCCCAAATCCAACAGAGAACTTATGCCCAATAGCTTTGGTACCTCGTCTAACAATTACACTTTGATCCATGTCCCAAGTAGAACTATAAGAAGTATTGCTCCAAACTGTGCCAACTTTACCCAAAGCATCATCAAAGATAATTGTTCTTAATCCGAATGGATTGGCAGATTTAGCGGTACCCACTGGTGTAGTTACAAAAACGTATCCCGATGTTACCCCTGCAGGTATTTTCACTTTAATTTCGGTTTGGGTGCTCGACACGACGGTGGCAACCGTATTATCGAATCTTACTTCCGTAACGCCTTTAAAATAATCTCCCTTAATGGTGATTTCATCGCCAGAAGCGCCTGCAGCTGGGTTAAAGCTACTCACCAATGGGCTAGGTTGCAAAATCTTAAAGTTATAAGTTACCGACCCATATTTAGTGGTTATGGTAATGGGGTTATTTATTGGATCTTTTAAGGTTGATGGAATTTTCACTGTCACCTCATTATCGGTAGCATACAACAATGAATCGGCTGCTAGCGTACCGTTAAAATCTACTTTAGTTGTAGTGGCCAAATTTGCGCCTTTGATAATAATCCAAGCACCATAATCAACTTGCGTGAGTGTAGTACCTCGGTCGGTTAAATTAATAACATTGTTAATGATTGGGGCGGCCTTATTTTCAGTGCTATCTTTTTTACAAGAAGCCAAGATGAATAGCATCATGCCCATAAGGAGCAGGATACTTGATGAGAATTTCGTTTTTGTGTTCATTTGTCAATTTTTTATATAAGCTACTACCAACCTGGATTATTACCCTTTATGGCTGTATTAGAATTGAGTTCATTTAAAGGTAATGGTAACAAGAGATTTTTAAGCGATCGTACTTTAGAGATACTATTTTGACCAGAAGTTATTTTGTTCATCACTGGCAAATAAATACCCCAACGCATTAAGTCAAAGCGCCTAATTCCTTCCAATGCAAATTCACGCGCTCGCTCGGCCAATACAAAACTTCTGAACTGTTCTTGGTTCATCCCAACTGGCGCCTCACTTGCACTTACTCTTTCGCGAATGGTATTTAATGCCGCATAAGCGTTAGTATTTGGCCCATTAATTTCATTCTCGGCCTCCGCCACCATCAATATAACTTCAGAAAAACGCAAGAGTGGATAAAACGCATCGCTTAGTGCTACCGTAGGATCCGCTACAGCACTATATTTAATAACATATGCCCTTTCGGCCCCGGTAGTACCTGTATTGTTATAGTTAACCCCATTTACCGTTTTATATAAAGAGGCTTGCCATGACGGATAGAAAATATTTGTCCCTTGTAAGGTTGTATAATTATGGGTAACGCCATCTAAAACACGTTTATCTGCATCTTCGTAATCTTTATATTGGTTGTTCGTCATCCATACTGCACCCTGCCCAAAAGTAGATCGCGCAGAAAAATAGACCCCTAGGTTGTTCATAAATGCTGTTCCAGCAAGGGATTGTAATTCCCACATCTGCTCTTTGTTATTTCGACCAGCTATGCTCCAAAGATCTTTCCAATTCGGCGTTAAAGCATAATCATTAGAATTGATGACTTCCAATGCCTTATCTCTCGCTAAGGTATAATAGGCTTTAGAATCCAATCCCTCTAAGCCCGCAACCACCGCCTTTGCATAGGTATAAACACCATTGTCCATCCCACCACGAACCATGACGTTGGCATTGGCCAATGAGCCTGATGCCATTGTTAAGTATGTTTTCGCTAGAAAGGCTTTTGCGACACCTTGGTTAACTCTTCCCGCTTCACCAGCTCTTGCATCGCCCAAAGGGAATAACATTGTCTCGGCAGCTTTGAAATCTTTGATCACCTGCTCATAGCTATCTTTCAAAGTTGCACGCGGCACGTTTGTTTCCGGGTTGTCGGCCGACAATGAAGTTGTACGGATTGGAACACCGCCGTATAATTGTACCAGTTGAAAATATGCCCAACCTCTTAAGAAGTAGGCTTCGCCTATAATTCTCTTTTTAGTATCGGCATTCATATTTTCAATTTTAGCTACATTTTCTATCACGGTGCTAGCACGTGCAATAATGGCATAACAACCTACCCATGGCCTATCCCAGCCAAAGTAGGCTTGCGGGTTACCTGCTCCCGTAGTTCCCAAAAACCAATCCGCACCAGAAACGTGGTCATCATCCAAAATGGTGATGTTCCAGAATGGTTGAAGATATAGATCATAAGTATATAATTCACTGTAAACACCATTGATTGCTGCCTTTGCATCACTTTCATTTTTATAAAAATTCTCTGGCGAATAAAACGAATAGGGTGTTTCTTCTAATGCCTTTTTGCAGGAGTTGAGGCCAAGTAGACTAAATCCTGCAACAAATGCTATAAAATATTTTGAAATCGAGTTCATATGATTAATTGCTTTAAGATTAAAAATTGCAGCGTAAAGAAAGGTTGTAAGTTCTTGAGTTTGGATATCCCCCTAAGTCGACCCCAAACAAAGCAGGATTATCTCCATAACTATTAATCTCGGGATCATAGCCAGAATAATTGGTAAAGGTAAACAGGTTATTTACGCCCATTGAGACTCTTAATGCTGAAATTGCTTTTGATTTAACAGGAACATTATATCCGAGTGTTACGTTTTTGATCCGAACAAAACTACCATCTTCAACAAATCTTCTGCTAAACAACTGATTTCTGAAGAACTGGCGCATGATCTTTGGTCCAGTAGCCATGCTGTTGTCCTTGCCTTGGGCCCAAGCTCCATCAGCCATTTCCTGCGTAATGTTTTTATTGGTTCCCAAATTACCATTAAAACGAGTGTTCATGTTAATGATATCATTCCCTTGTACGCCATTAACAAAAATACTAAGGTCTAATCTTTTGTATTTAAAATTATTGGTGAACCCGAAGGTATAATCGGGATTTACATCACCAATGAACGTACGGTCTGTTTGAGAGATATTGGTGGGGTCGGCATCAAAGTTCTTGTATTTAATCTCGCCAATTGTTCTTAAGATAATAGGATTCCCAAGGTTGGTATACGCTGGATCATTTCTCACTTCGGCCTCATTGTCATAATAGCCATCTTCTACATAACCATATAAAGCACCAATTGGCTTGCCCACAGTTTGGATAAATGGCGCATCTCCGGTAGAGATATTGCGGCCATATTGTTCGGTAACATCCGGACTTAAGCTTAGGATCTTATTTTTATTAAAGGCGATGTTAAAGTTAGCATTCCACTCAAAATCTTTTGCTTTTACAACCACGCCACTTAAGGTCGCTTCCAATCCTCTGTTCTCTACCGACCCCGAGTTTACCAATTTGGTTTGGAACCCAGTTGAAGAAGGAATGATTAAATTTTGCAGCAGGTCGTCGGTTAATTTCTTATAAATCTCAACTGTAAAATTCAACCTGTTGTTAAACAACCCTAAGTCTAAACCTAAATTATAGGCACTAGTAGTTTCCCATCTCAATTTTTCGTTTGCTGGTCCAGCATATAGATCATTGGCAATACCGGTTTGTACAGCCCCACCAAATGGGTAATTATACACACTTAACTTCGCCAATGAAGCATAAGAGCCAATCCCTTGATTACCTGTTTTACCATAGCTGAAACGTAATTTAAGGTCGCTTATCTGCCTAACATCTTTTAAAAAGCTTTCATTAGAAATTTTCCATGCGGCAGCCGCCGAAGGGAAACCTGCCCATTTATTATCCTTACCAAACTTGCTTGATCCATCTTGACGGAAAGAGAAGGTAAGTAGATAGCGATCATCGAAACTATAGTTAGCCCTTCCTAAAAACGAAATCAAGGTAGATTGGTATCGGTTTGATATAATTGGAAGAATAACCTCCCCTGCAGCTAGATTTTCATTTTCCAAGGCATCGTTGGCAAATGTTTTTGCTTCAGCTCTTTTACTTTGTCCGTTAGTACGCTCAAAAGTAGCACCACCCACAATGTTCAAGCTATGTTTTTCGACTTTCTTGTTATAGGTTAATATACTTTCAGCAACTGTGCTATTCCAAACATTATCCGACTTTAATCCCCAACCCTTTACGGCAAAACCTTCATATACACTTCTCGGATAATATTGATCTCTAGTACTCGTTGCAGAGCTGAAACCAATATTTTGTCGGAACTTGAAATCCTTAAGAAACGTTGCTTCTATATAGTTAGAAGAGAAAATATTTAATCCTTTTACCCTATTTAAAACATCATTTACATAGATGCTGGGGTTGGTAATAAATGCATCCCCAACGCCGTCATAAGCAATAGGATCACTTAAGGTAGAGGGAAAAGTGATTGCCGAGCGGATTACGCCTGCGCTAGCAGCATCCGACTTATCTGTTCCTGTTTTTACACCATTTGTTAATGAATTGGCAAATGAAGTACTTGTTCCTGCCTTAAAGGTCTTGCTAATGTTTCTGTTTAAATTTATACCCAGCCCAAATCTATTATAGTCAGAGTTTGAGATAGTACCTTCCTGGTCTAAATAGCTTAAAGTAATACTATGGCTACCAGCCTCACTTCCTCCAGCTACATTTACATTGTAATTTTGATACGCGCCAGTTCTAAATATCTGGTCCTGCCAGTTATTATTACTGCCAACAAAATCTTGCGGGCCTCTTGCGTAATAGGTTTTCCCAGGGTTTAAAGGATCTGGAACCTGTGCGCCAGGGTAAGGAACATTATAGGCTGTGCCAGTATATTTATTAGAATTTGTATAGGCTAGGTTTTGGTATGCAGCATATTCGGAAGCATTCAACACATCTAATTTATGAGATACCTGTGCTTGTCCAAAAGTAAAATTAGCTTCTACCCTATCTTTTCCGTTCTTCCCTTTTCTGGTAGTGATTAGCACAACTCCATTAGCTCCGCGCGAACCATAAATAGCAGTAGCCGAAGCATCTTTTAAGATATCGATTGTTTCAATATCATTAGGGTTTAAGAACGACATTGCATTTAAGGTTTGCTTTTCGTCGTCGCCGATTGAAAGAGGGGTTGATCCAGAGCTGGAATTATTAAATGGTACTCCATCAATAACGTAAAGTGGTTCTGTACCTCCTAGAAATGAATTCGACCCTCTTACACGGATACTTAATCCTGCGCCTGGAGCGCCATCATTTTGAGTTACATTTACGCCGGCAATTTTTCCCTGCAGGGCTTGCAATACATTTGTTGGTGCATCTTTAAGCAGATCATCACGACCAATTCTAGCTACAGAACCCGTAAGATCTGATTTTTTTACCGCACCGTAACCCACAATAACAACATCCGATAAGGTTGTGTTGCTGGGATTTAAGGTAATAGTAAAAATGATTTTATTGCCAATAGAAACTTCTTGATCCTCCATTCCGAGGTATTTAAAAACAATGGTTTTGCCATTTGCCGGAACAGTTAGGGCAAAAGTTCCATTTCCATCGGTGATTGTAGCACTCTTAGTGTCTTTAATACTTACTGAAACACCAGCAAGCATTGCTCCTGTCTCATCAGCAACTTTCCCCGATATCCTTTTCTCTTGGGCATATGTATTCGCAAAAGAGAACAAACATACAAGTAGCACAAATAACTTAGTAGATAGTTTATTAAGCATAAGCATTTTTATTTGGTTTATATCAAAAGTAGGCGTCAGTTCTATGCATTAGATAATACTATTTTATCCATTTATAATATTTTTATCACTTTAACATTTGATAATGATGAATTAACCGCTATTTAGTTTTGTTAAACCTATTTTAATTAGCAAATTAGCACATCATCACTTATATTTGAATGTTGATATTATTTTATCCTATAAGTTGGTATTATTTAATCTTTTTCTGTGCATTCAAATATAATAAAAGAAATTACTCCGCTAACGAATAGCGATTGTTTTACCATTTTTGAAAGGAAAAAACAAGATTTTGATTTCCCGCTTCACTATCATGAAGAAATGGAATTGAATTTCATTTCTAATGCCAGCGGGGCAAGAAGAGTGGTGGGCGACCATATTGAAGAAATTGGCGATATTGAATTGGTGCTGATCGGCTCTAATCTCCCCCATGTTTGGGAAACTCATAAATTAGCCGGCAAAGAGATTCATGAAGTAACCATTCAATTTCACAAAGACTTATTCGACGAAAAATTCTTACGCCGCAATCAGCTTCGTGTTATTAGAGAGTTATTT
>DATJDT010000465.1:0-1637 GCA_035497275.1 Pedobacter sp. | reverse complement strand
GATTAAAAATATGGTGATTGGGGCAAGTTATGACTTTAACACTTCCCAATTAAACCGGGCAACTGCCAGTAAGGGAGGATTCGAGCTTTCTGTATCATTTACAAGTAGAAAAAAAGGAGAAGCTGGTCCCAACTTCTTCTGTCCTAGACTTTAACTTTATTAGCTATGAGATCCATCAGAATTTTATTTATTTTATGCTTGGTAACGTTTTTTGCTCAAGCACAAACTGTAACTAATAATAAGAGAGTTGCGGATGTCTATTTTATAAACCACGAATATTATGCTGCGGCTAAATTTTATCAGAAAGCACTGGAAATTTCGCAAGATAGTGCTTTTGTAATTCCATACGGTTTTCAGGCTAGGTTTAGTCCGGATGTGATAGGAAAAGATGATTCAGAATATGCAACTTTTCAATTGGCCAATTCCTTGAGGTTATATAGGAATTATAAAGACGCAGAGAAGTGGTATGCTATTACAGTTAATTTTACTGATCCAAAGTATGTTTTAAGTGGTTACTGGTATGGAGAATCTTTACGCGCAAATTTAAAATATGAGGAGGCGATTACTGCATTCACAAATTTTATAGCTAAATACAATGGAACTGAAAATTATAAGGAACGTGCTAGAACAGAAATTGAATCATGTAAATATGCGCTTCAAGAGATGAAGTATCCACGTTTATTCAAACTTGGTAAATTATCAAAGGAAATAAACGGATTAGGTTCAAACTATGCGCCATTGTTGAATAATCAAAATTTCTATTTTACTTCTTCTCGCCCTGTAGAAACTACCGGTAAATTGGAGGTTTTAAAAGCGGAAGGGATCAAAGCTAATGTGTCTAAAAAGGAAAGTCCATTTGTAAACACTATTTATAATGCAACGGGAAATTTAAATCAACCTGGTGTAATGGTTGAAAAAGTGCTTGGTGTTAAGAATGCTGAAGCAGGTGCGACAGCAATCCATCCTAATGGAGAGGTGATGTTTTTGACCATTTGGAGTACGAAACCCGATCAAAAAAGAGGTATCTATATTTCCAAAAGGATTGATAAGCAATGGTCAGAACCAGTAATGCTTGGGCCTGAAGTAAATGTTTCCGGATATAATGCTATGCAGCCTTTTGTAAGCAGCGATGGCAAGTATTTAGTTTTTTCTTCGGATAGACCAGGTGGGTCGGGAAAATATGATTTATGGTATGCTACCATTGGGTCTGATCTTAAAGTTGGAAATGCTGTTAACATGGGCTCGAAAATCAATACCAAAGAAGACGAGCAGGCACCATATTATAATTCAAGTACTCAACGACTTTTATATAGCAGCAATGGAAATGTGGGTATTGGTGGTTTTGATTTTTATGAATCAATGGGAAGTTTGTCTAATTTGAGTACACCCGAGAATTTAGGCTATCCTTTCAACTCAGCAAAGGACGATATGTATTTCACGCCAGTTGGTTCAAATGATAGTGAGGGATATATTAGTTCTGACAGGGAATCGCTATGCTGCTTAGAGATTTTCCACGTCGTTAGAACATCATTAACCATTAAAGGTAAATTAATAGATTGCGAGACTTTAAAACCATTGGATGGTGCAACAGTTACCTTAACAGCAAAGGATTTCGGGACTCAAAAAGTGATTTCGGA
>DATJDT010000464.1:0-2277 GCA_035497275.1 Pedobacter sp. | reverse complement strand
GACTTTTAGGCCAATTGCATTCTCGGAGAATGAGCCCAATATAATTTATGCTATCTCGGATATTGATAGGGATAAATCGGCCTTGGTGGAAGTTGATTGTTTAACAGGCAAAGAGCGACGTGTTCTGTTTGCGAATGATACACTGAATGCAGTTGATGCTCAATATTCGAAAAACCGGGGAGAAATGGATTATGTAGTGTATGAAAGCTGGAAAAAGCAGAAACACTATCTTAATGCAAATGCAAAAGCTTTTTATCGGAAGTTAGATAAGTTATTGCCCAATACCGAATCGCGCATTGTTGATCGAGATAAAAGTGAGAAAGTATTTGTGGTGAGAACTTTTACCGATCGTAACCCTGGCTCTTATTATTTATATACAGCAGCGAACGGTAAGCTAAAAAAGTTAACGGATATTAATTCGGCGATTAACGAGGCACAGATGTGTGAGATGAAGCCAATTAAGTATACTTCTAGAGATGGATTAGAAATTAATGGTTATTTAACCTTGCCATTGAATTCGAGCGGTAAAAATTTACCTGTTGTGGTGATCCCTCATAATGGTCCAGGCTCGCGAAATAGCTGGGAATTTAATGCAGAGACGCAGTTTTTAGCAAATAGAGGTTACGCTGTGTTTCAAGTAAACTATAGGGGCTCATCTGGATATGGAAAGAATTTTTACGCTGCTGGATTTAAACAGTGGGGTGGAAAGGTACAAGATGATATTGATGATGGAGTGATGTGGTTAATTACCGAGCGAATTGCCAATCCGGAGAAGGTAGCCATTTATGGTACTAGCTTTGGTGGCTTTATTGCATTGAATAGTGCTATTAAAAGTCCAAAGCTCTACAAGTGTGCAGCCTCAAATTCTGGGGTGCTTAATTTGTTTAATTACCTAATTTCTATTCCTCCCTATTTTAGGAATAATTTACAAATGCATTATGATATTGTAGGAAATCCAGGTACTGATGCAGATTATATGCGACAGGCTTCACCAGTTTTTCATGCGGATAAGATTAATGTGCCTATTTTTATTACGCAAAATATTAAGGATCCTAGGATTAATCCAAGCGATGCCATACGATTGGTTAAAGAGCTTAAGAAGCGAAATGTGCCTGTTACTTATTACGAAAAGGAAGACTCTCCGTTTTCAGCAAACCGAGAGGAAAGTAGAAAGAAGGTTTATGCCGCACTTGAGCAATTTTTAGAAAGCAATTTGAAGAAGAAATAAGCAATTCACCTAAAATGGCTTCAGAAAAGGATAGTGGTTATCGGAAGAATTTCTCATTGATTGTAACTTTTATTGTGCTAATCTCGGTGGTGTTTATACTCTCACTTTTTTTGGCCTATAATTTTAGCAAGAAGAATATTGAGAATGATTTTGTTTCGGCTAAAGCTAATGTGCTAGAAGCAAGCATTAAACCATACAACGATTTTTTCTTTAATAAACTTCAGGAAATCTCTTTTTATAATGGGTATCTGGATTCGGCCACTGCGGCTAAATTTGTCGATACCATTTTAATGGAATATCCATTTGTAGCTAAAGTTACTTTCTATGATACGGAGGTAAAGAATGAAAGATATGAAGGTTATCGCGTAAACGTAGGCGATTTTGCGATAGGTATCAAGAATGTGTATCATTTCGGGAAAACAGTACCGCAAGATTCAATCAAATCTTCTGAAGATAACAACACCAGGCAGACCATACCATCGGGTGATTTTAGTACGCTTTCTTTAAAGTTCATTACATTTATTCAGAAGTTAGATACAACGAAGGTTCCCTCTCAAGAAGATTTGTTTGGTAATTTTACCAATGTACAGGCCAACCACATCGATTATTTCAATATCCCTAGTTTTGAGCTGCTTAAAACTTACAAGAGGATGGTTGCCACAAAGCTGCCTTCTAACCCTGTCTATCAGCTAGACATGTTTTCTTTTGAGCTTGATCAAAGCAAGATTAAAATAAAGAACACAAGGCCGCTATTGTACCAAAATATAAGGATTGAGCCCATTAGTTACGATCCATTGGTTACCTCATCTGATAATATAGCCGGGGAGATTACCCTGGGAGGGCCGTTCTCTGATTATAAGCTATATTTTATTTCTTCCAAATCTTTTGTGAAGAAGGAGATATTTAGGGTTTTTTTACCGATAGCAGCTTTGTTGTTCCTGTTCTATGGCGTTTTGGTATTGGTGGCATTTCTGATTTACCGCAATTTGAACATTAACCATAAAATGTTCAAGCTTCAGTATGATTTTGTAACCAACTTAACCCACGAG
>DATJDT010000463.1:0-4349 GCA_035497275.1 Pedobacter sp. | reverse complement strand
CCCGCCTTTAGTATTGGGCGGACACAAGATTTAGTTTTTGCCTTAAATCAGATTTTTACTAAAGGTTTATTACCTCCAGTTCAGATATTTGTTGATAGCCCATTAGCAAATTACGCAACGGATGTATATCGCAAATATCATGATCTCGTAAATGATGAAGCTAAACAGTTCTATCAATTAAAAGGGGATGAATTTGAATTTGAGAATCTAATTTATGTACACAATAAGAAAGAAAGTGTATCGGTAAGCAATTACCTAGAACCTTGTATTATTATTTCTTCTGCAGGAATGCTAGAAGGAGGCCGTATCCAAGACCATCTTTATCATAATATACAGAATTATTACTGTACAATTTTATTTATCGGTTATTGTGCAAAAGGTACTTTGGGCGATAGACTATTAAGGGGCGATCCTATTGTTAGACTTCGAAATAGAGATTTGATGGTGTATGCCTCGATTAAGAAAACTGACCTATTAAGTGGACACGGCGATCATCGTGATTTAATGAATATCGTGACGCAACAAGACAAGCAGCAGCTTAAAAAAGTGTTTCTGGTTCATGGAGAAATTAAAAGCATGGATGCACTAGCTTCCGCCATCACTGATGAAGGTTATGAAGTGAGCATCCCTGCTAAAGGTGAAACAATCGAGTTATAATTAAGCCAGAACTACTTTATCCTTTTTCTTTAAAATTAAAGCCGTTATTAAAGAAATGATCAAGCCAACTGGAAGAATTTCCATATAGGTTAGTAGAATGATACCAAAAGGACTTTTATACATGCGAGCATAAAACTCAATGCCTTCCATTTTTTCTTTTAGCTTGACTGGATCAACAGTGTTTGCTTTTAATTCATTTATGGTAAGTGCAGTAAATCGCTCCATAAAATCTGGTATAAATAGATAATAGCAGATAAGCCATACTACTACATAAAAAGTTGATGCTATGACCGTCATCAGAAGGCCAATTTTAAATGCTTTACCCAAACTGATTATTCCGTGGTTAAATTTATCGCGATAATTCTTAACCCCTACAAACACAAAAGCAAATGCTACTACCATAAAGGTATAACCGAGTAGCATGTTACCTTCAATCTTACCACTGTTATAGCATGTTACCGTCATTGCGATTAACATCCAGCTAGCTATTAAGCCAGCGATTAATCCGAAAATCAAAATGTTCTTCTTCATCTTTTTTTTAAGTTTATCCTACAAAGGAAGTATACTTTAATTAAAAAAGCCTCATACTTTAGGGTGATTTTAAGCCCAAGGGGATTAATTTAGGGGATCAAAGATAATTTCTTTCCTAGCTCAATAGCTTGCGTTCGCCGTTTAACATCCATTTTTTCAAATAAGCGGCTGCTATGCGTTTTAATGGTATTAAGCGATACGAATAATTGATCAGCTATTTCTTGATTACTTTTTCCAACTGCCATTAATTGCAGCACTTCCAGTTCTCTTGCACTTAATTTAAGTTTGGCCAATTGCTGCTCATTCAACACAAAATTTGCAGCTGCAGTTAGGTAAATTTCCTTCTCAATAACTTTAGTTAGCACCTGAGGCTTGTTTAATTTTAAAGCTACCCAAACTCCTAGTGCCGTAAATAGCACAGCAATCACCCCTGCATAAATTTCAAATGAATGTGCTAAAATAACATAGCGAAGCTCAAGCCAGCGCAACAATAACAATAGTACTGCTAAAGAAATGCCATACACAAGAGTTTGTTTATAATTACGAATGTTCTTAATCATTTTACAAAACCAATTGTTCAGTTAGTTTTTGCAATGTTTCATTTGCATCCTTACAAAAGCCAGGATGTACTTTAGACGCTTGCACTACCGTACTTCGCGTTGCTGTAAGCCAACGAAAACGAGATGCATTATCAAGTTTACCAATCGGACCAGCATGGTCTCCCCCTTCACAAATGTTAACAATTGCATTTAGATTCGCTTTTACAAACTCAATTTCAATATCGGATGCAAATGCCAATAACTTACTTTCGTTGATGAAAATAGTTGTTTGTAAAAAACTTTGCTTAGCACAATATAAAATTACTCCTACATTAATGAATTCTTCACGTTCTACCCTAGGCACAACTCGAATAACTGCATATTCAAATAAATGTTTCTCTGGCATTTTGTGCTTCTTTTACAAAAATTGATGAATTTGCTATTCGACTGTTCAAGAATTTAGCGTATGAATCGCGTTGTTGTTGGCTACTGGAAAACAGGTCTTCGTTCAACCATTCGTCGGGTATTAAACTTAATACTGCAGAAATTACCTCAGGAGTAAACAGTTTACCTAGTTCTCTATCAACGACTTCTAGTTCGCTTGCTTGCGCTAATAAAACGTGATCTTTAACTAAAACAAAAGGGCGAAGCGCTTGCTCTTCCCAGTTTTGCCAAGAATGATGAAAATATAGTGAAGCTCCATGATCAATTAGCCAAAGCTCTTTATGCCAAAATAACATATTTGTATTTCGTGCAGTTCGATCCATATTTGTTAACAAACAATCCAACCAAACTATTTTCGAGGCTAAATAAGCATCGATAGTCCTCACTGTTGGATCATAGGTTATCGCTCCAGAAAGATAATGTAAGGCTAGATTTAAGCCCACACTGGCTTTTAAAAGGTCTTGAATTTCTTCATCTGGCTCCGTTCTACCAAACGCTTCATCAAGTTTAGCAAAAACTAGTTCTGGTACTTTTAAGCCTGCAATCCTTGCTAATTCTCCCCCAATAATTTCGGCGACTAATGCTTTATGCCCTTGCCCAGCTCCTCTGAATTTAAGCACATACAAAAATCCATCATCTGCTTCCGCAATTGCAGGCATTGAACCACCCTCGCGCAAGGGTGTAACATATCGAATAACATTGACGGTTCTTAATTGCAATTGCATGAGTGTTACTTTTACTTCAAATATATCATTATACTTTCAGTAATTTAAACAACTTCAAACCGAAATGCTTTCTTTAAAATTAATTCTGTGCAACAATATGGTATTGTGCGGTGGTTGTATTTGCAGCGTCAAACCAAATAGTATAAATTTTACCCGCCTGGAAAGATGAACCTGGAATAACAGTAGACGTTACTCCCCCAACTAATGAAAACTTTAAATCTACATTAGCATCAATTACACCATAGTTAGACATATTTCCAAAAGCAAGTCCAGTTATTATTGCATCACCGTTACTTAAACTTACATTAATAGCATTTGTTAAAACACCTCCCAGATTTAAAAATCTAACGCGCGCTTTCCCGCTAGCAGGCTGCGAATTATTATCTGCATAGCCTATTATTTCTCCAGAACCGTTTAGGTTATTGGCATAAAACACGGTATAGCTAATATCATTATTTGCACCTACATTATTTGTTGCGTTAACAGTTTGAGTACCGGCAGTTTTAAAAGAAATTGTACTATTTCCTGCCTTTACTGTCAGGTAATCACTCGCCTGAGCATAAGCGATTGCCGTTGTACTAACCTTTTTATCTCCTTGGTAGAAATCTTGAGCTGCTGAACCCTGCACTGCGTTAACTACTCTAAATTTCGCATTACCGTCTATAATAACCTCATCCTTATTCTTTTTACACGAAAAAAGCAACGAAGTTGTGAGGATAGAAATTAAGAGCAATTTAGTTGCGATTTTAAAATTAGTTGTTTTCATAAGCTATTTTTTTTCAATCCGAAGATAGTTAATTGATACTATAAAATTACACTCAAATACCAAGCCAATTGGTTAAATTTATTGACGTTTAAATTATTCACTGCAATTAGTACTTAGTATTCATGCGAAAAAACATTGTTGTTTTAGAAGATCATACGAGCATCAGTGAATTGATCAAGATCCTATTGAATAATATTGGTCATCATGTTGAAATTTACGAAAATGTGCAATCCTTTAAACAGGGTATTCAAAACAAATCTATTGATTTAATGATTTTGGACGTAATGCTTCCCGATGGTAATGGATTTAGCGTTTGTAAAGAACTAAAATCATCTTCCACCACTAAACATATCCCAATTATATTAATGTCGGCAAATTTAGATAGTCATAGCTTTGGTAGCGAATGGAATGCCCAAGACTTTATTAAAAAGCCTTTCGAAATCGAAAACTTTGTGACACGGGTGAGCTTTTTACTCTAATAATTCTCCTTAAAGACTATTTTTTACTGTTTATTGGAAGTTAAAATACTTTCAGCGGCTTTTTTTTGCACAGAAAGTTAGCGTTAATATTTAACCTTATGACTAATTAATGAATCAGTATTAAACTTAACCTTTTTAATATTTCTTCATAATATCGAAAATCCATCATAAAAGAATTAACCAAAAGTAAATGTCGTTTTTTAAAAAT
>DATJDT010000462.1:0-15923 GCA_035497275.1 Pedobacter sp. | reverse complement strand
GCCAACATGTTCTAGGCGTTCTACTTCTTTAATTGCTTCTTTTCTTTTCTCTAGATCGTTGGTAGTAACTACCACTAATAAAGCCTCAGCAATTTTTAATACATTGCTTCCTGCTTGTTCAAACAGGGGTTGAAATTTTTTATCTTTAGGTGTAAAGAAGCTAAATATGCTATTCATGTTAATTTAATAATATTTGCAAAGCTACAAACCCAATGTTAAGTTAATGTTAACAAAATGCATTTCGTTTATTTTGTTAGTATCAAGTAGTTAGTAGCTACTACTATATACTAACGACTATACTCCTTATCCCTTCTCCAGTGTAAAGGCAAAAGTAGTTCCGATGTTGGGGGTGCTTCGTACGGATATGGTTTGCTGATGGGCTTCTAAAATATGTTTTACAATGGCTAAGCCCAAACCTGTTCCACCTTCTCTACGAGATCGATGGGAGTCTATTCTATAAAATCTTTCAAATAGGCGCGTAAGGTGTTTTTCTTCTATTCCTATACCATCATCAGTTACTTCAATTAAAAATTGATCGTGAAGTTCAAATATTTTAATGGCTGTTGATCCATTTTCTTTGCCATATTTGAGTGAATTTTGGATCAGGTTGATCAAGATCTGCCTTACCTTTTCTCTATCGGCATTTACAATAGTAGGAGTAGTGTATTTGTCTTTAAATGATAATTTGATGTGATCGTTGGCGGCACTATCTTCTAAACTATCCATTACTTCTTTGGCTAGCGGAACAAAATCAAATTTTTGATAGTTGATGGGTATTTCTCCAGTTTCCAACTTAGAAATAGAATCTAAATCATTAATTAAATAACTTAATCTTTCAACGTTATTCTCAGCCTTTTTTAAAAACTTCATAGCCAGTTCTGGATCATCCATTAAACAGTCTTGCAAAGTCTCAATATAGCCTTGGATAGAGAAAAGTGGAGTTTTGAATTCGTGAGAAACGTTGGATAAAAATTCTCTTCTAAACTGTTCTTGTTTTTTTAGTAGGTCGATTTCTTTCTTTTTGGCGCCTGCCCATTCTTTTACTTCTTGTTCAACATCATTAATTGGGTCAGAGCTAACATATTCTCCTAGCGCTTCTTTTAAATCTTTCCCTAATTTAAGGTTATGGATCAATTTATAAATGAGTTTAATTTTTGTGTAGATGTATTTTTCCAGCAGGTAATAGAATACCAAAAAACTTGTAACGAATGATATACCAAAAGAAATTAATAGATAATACCAACTTCCTTGAAAGTGAAAATTAACCAATCCGATAGAAAGGCCAACGGCAAGTGCAGTAATTAAAACAAGTACGCTTAGCTTCATGAAGCTAATTTACCTATTTTAAGTTAAGGAAATGTTAAGAGATTATTTTTTTCCTTCCCATTCTGCATAAAACTGATCTAAATAACTGAGCATAAAATTATGGCGTTCAAGTGCAAGGGCTTTGCCAGTTGCTGTATTCATCATATCTTTTAACAGCAATAACTTTTCATAGAAATGATTGATGGTTGGCGCGGTAGTATTTTTATAACTTTCTTTTGAATGATTTTGCTCGGGTTTTACTGCGGGATCGTATAGAACCCTGTTTTTAAAACCTCCGTAAGTAAATGCTCTAGCAATTCCAATTGCACCAATTGCATCTAGGCGGTCGGCATCTTGTACAATTTGCATTTCTTTAGAGGTAAAGCCATTTTGATCAAAGCTATTTTTAAAAGACATATTTTGAATGATCAATTTAACATGCTCAATAATTACTTGTTCAACTTTAATAGCTTGTAAAAATGCTTCAGCTTTATTCGGTCCAATTTCTTCATCTCCATTATTAAATTTTGGATCTGCGATATCGTGCAGTAAAGCGGCTAGTAAAACGACTAACTCATCTCCTTTTTCAGTAGCATTAATAGTTTGTGCGGTTTTATAGACCCTTTCGATATGAAACCAATCATGGCCAACTTCGGCGTTGGCGAGGGTTAATTTTACATAATCGATGGTTTGCTGAATAGAATTTTGCATACCTGTAAAGGTATAAGGATTTAGTAACTTGTAAAAGTTCTTTAAGTTCTTTTAAATTTTTCTGGATCAAAGTTAAGCAACTCCATTACTTCAATTTCTAAGATTAAAGCAATATGAAAAAGCCTATCTAAAGTTATTTTACTATATCCTAATTCAATTTTACTGTAGGCATTTTGCGAAATCTCTAATTTTGCTGCTAAATAATCTTGCGTATAGTTTCTATACTCTCGCACTTTGCGGATATTCGCAGCTACTGCTTTCATTTCCAATTTTAATTTCTCTTTCATGATCAAGCAAAATCAAATGATTTTATACGCTATTAACGAATAAAAACTAGAGATGGTTTTAAATAATTAGTTGTTTAGGTCTTTTATTGGCTTAGGTCTATCTTCCTCAGGCCTTCTACTTCCATCATACAACTCATATTCGAGCATTCGGCAGTCTAATTTACCATTGTAGAATTCTATCTTTTTATCAGCTTTTAATCCAATTTTTTTAGCCAGATCGGGATTTCCTGTAAAGATATAGCCAAAGTAGCCCTTACATTTCTTTTTCATGAAATCGCCAATGCGTTTATAGGTAAGCTCTAATTTACTGTGAACCCCTAAGCGTTCTCCATATTCGGGGTTAAAGACCACAACTCCTTTAGCGCCTTCTGGGACATCAGTTTCTTCAAAATCACAAACTTCAAAGGTTATGAGCGTATCTACTCCGGCAGTTTTTGCATTTCTGCGACTTACCTCAACTGCATCTTCAGAGATATCGGTAGCGATAATTTGCAAATCAATATTTTTAATTACTTGATCTTTCAAAATTCTTCGCTCCGCAAAAAACACCTCTTCATCATAACCTAGAATATGCATAAATCCATAATTCATTCTAAATAATCCGGGGCGGCGATTGGTGGCAATTAAAGCAGCTTCGATGGCTAAGGTTCCCGATCCGCACATTGGGTTGATAAAAGGAGATTTTTGATCCCAGGCTGTTGCTAAAACTACACTGGCAGCTAAAGCTTCCAACATAGGGGCTTTCCCAGGTATCTTACGGTAGCCATGCTTAGCTAATGTTTCGCCGCTCGTATCGATAAATACATCTGCTTCATCGTCTTTCCAATATAAATGGATAACAGTTTTATTTGCATCCGATCCAGAATTGGGTCTGATGTTCTTTTTCTCTCTAAATCGATCTACGATTGCGTCTTTTACTTTTAAGTTAGCAAATAGCGGGGTCGTGATCGTAGGATTATCGACGTTAGAAGTTACGGAGAAATAGCCTGCAAAGTCGATCAATTCTTCCCATGCTATACTTGATAAAGCAGTATAAAGCTCATCAGGTGTATTAGCTTTGAAACTATTGATGCAATATAGAATCTGACTGGCGCAGCGTAAATTTAAGTTAAGCTTAATGCATTCAGTAAGTGTTATGTTTAACTCAACACCTGTTGGGAAAACTCTTACCATTTCATAGCCTAGAGCGGCAACTTCATCTTGTAAATAAGGCGAGAGCCTTTTGTTGCAGGTAATAATTACCTTGCTTTTGGTTTGGAAAACTTGCATCATAAGATTACAAAGATACGTAAAGTATCAAGATATAAGTATGAAGTATCAATTAGCGGATGCCAACTGTGGAAAACTAGGTAATTTTTTCTATGCTATTTATCAATAAAAATTTAGAGATTTGGTTGAAGAGTAAAATTACAAGTATTGACATGGAAATTAAAGGAAAAGTGCACGAAGTTGGGGCATTACAACAAGTAAGTGAAACGTTTAAAAAACGTGATTTAATCATAGAATATGCTGAAAACCCTACTTACCCAGAGTATATTAGGTTTGAGGCTTTACAAGATAAAACAGCATTGTTCGATTCGTTGAAACAAGGAGATGAAGTAGAAGTTTCATTTAATTTGCGTGGTCGTCCTTGGACAAATAAAGATGGCGTTACTTCTTACTTTAATAGTTTAGTGGTTTGGCGTTTAACTGCCTTAACCAATACAGCAGCTGGAGCAGCAGCTCCACAGTATGCGCCGCCAGTTGATTTAAATGCTTCGGCTGGCGAGGAAGATGATCTTCCATTTTAAGGTTCTTTTTTAGGTAAAACAATTTTAGGCAATGCTGTTTCTGAAAAGGAACAGCATTTTTTTTGCATAAGTTTTTTGTTGTACGTGTTAAAAAGTGTTAAAACAAGGCTATTTCGTTATTAATCAATTATTTTTGAATGATATCGCATGAAGAAAAGAAGTCTTTGGATAATTACGGTTTTAATGACGCTGGCATTGCTCGGTGTTTTTGTAATGCAGTTGTATTACATTAAGGAATCGTATAAGCTAAAATCTGAGCTTTTTGACCAGAATGTGAATTCAGCTCTCAATGCGGTAGTGAACAAAGTTCAAAAGAAAAATGCCTTTGTACACATCAACAAAAAGGGAAGTGAGATCCAAACTCGGAGGGAGAAAGGAATAAAAAGTCAGATGGACGCGATCGTGGCTTTTAAACTTAAATTTAAGGAAGCAGAAAATCTCAGAAAGTTTAGACAAGAGCAGTCGCGTGTTAATTATTTAAATTTTCAGGATAGTTTAATCAAGGCAACCGTTTTTTCTCCTGTCATGATTACGGAAGAGCAGTTTAAATTATATTCTAGTCCGAACCTTAAATCTGCCGATTTTGGTTTAGATATTCAAGATATAAGAGATAATACCACAGGTAAACTGATCAAAAGAAATGTTAGGCCAAGAATACCGCTGTTTAAACTAGATTTACAAATGGACCGGTTGCCAGATACTATCAGGTATTTAGCATTTAATCCTCAAGATCTCCGGCCAATTTTTGTCCGTTTTTCGTCTAGTGATCCAGATTTAGTTACAAAATTTAAGATCGAGGATGCAAAAGCCGAGCGTAAATATCAAATGGAATTGGATAGATTATATGCTGATACCCTTAGCTTATATAATGATGAGAGTTTATCGATACTGCAAGATGTGGCCTCAGAGATGGATGATCCAAATATTCCCTTGAAGCAAAGAATCCCATCTAAGGAGTTTCTGGATACCTTAATAAAGAAGGAGCTGCTTAACAAAGATATCACGCTCGATTACAGTTATTGGATTACACCGGTAAGGAACAAGAAAGAAGTTATTTATCAAAATGCATCTCATTCAGCTATTCTCCCAATTGCAGATAATGCTTACGAACATAGTTTGTTTAGCAACGATTTAATAAGGGACCCGGGAATGCTATATATAAGCTTTCCAAATAAAAATTCGGCCATTTTGGAAAATCTATTTGCTACGATGGCTTCTTCAGTTGCCCTGTTATTAGTATTGATTTTTATTTTTGCGTATACGATTTATGCGATCATTAAGCAGAAAAAGCTTTCGGAAATGAAAACTGATTTCATCAATAACATGACGCATGAATTTAAAACGCCTGTTGCCACTATCATGATTGCAAGTGAGGCATTAAAGGATCCTGAAATTGTAAGTGACAAAACTAGAATTGGAAGGCTAGCAGGTATTATTTATGACGAAAATGTGAGGTTAGGCAATCATATTGAACGCGTATTAAATGTAGCTCGCTTAGAGAATAAAGAGCTAAAACTAGATTTAAGCCCTGTTGATTTAAATGATCTGATAAGTGCTGTAGTAGACAGCATGGATTTACAGTTAAAGAAGAAAGATGCTGAAGTGACTTTGAATTTAGCTGCTAGTCCGGCTATAATTATGGGCGACGAACTGCATCTTTCAAATGTAATTTATAACTTAATCGATAATGCGAATAAGTATAGCACTAATGCTCCAAGAATTAGCATAAGTACAAGAAATACGGCTAAACAAATTTGTTTAACCATAACCGATGAGGGTATTGGCCTGTCAAAAGATCAAACTAAACGAATATTTGATCAGTTTTATAGAGTGCCAACAGGCAATTTACACGATGTGAAAGGTTTCGGATTGGGCTTAAATTATGTTCAGGATATTGTGGCCAAAATGGGCGGAAGCATCAAAGTTCAAAGTGAAAAGGATAGAGGCACAACTTTTGAAATTACCTTACCATTTAAATATAGCAATTAAAAATATGAAGAAGATCTTATTGGTTGAAGATGATCCTAACTTGGGGTTATTATTACAGGATTACCTACAATTAAAAGGCAAATTTGATGTGATTTTGTGCACTGATGGAGAAGAAGGTATCAAGGCTTTTAACAAGCATACTTTTGATCTTTGTATTTTAGATGTAATGATGCCCAAAAAGGACGGGTTTACATTGGGAAAGGAAATTCGGAAAGTAAATGAACATGTGCCTATTATTTTTGCAACTGCAAAGGCCATGATGGAAGATAAGGCGTCGGCATATGATTTGGGTGGCGACGACTATATTACCAAGCCTTTTAGAATTGAAGAATTGCTATTAAGAATAAACGCTTTGTTAAAGCGTGTGTCGAAAGATAATGTGGCTGCAGAACCGGTACAAACTCACTTTGAGATTGGTAATTATACATTCGACTATACCACACAGTTGATCCATTTTAATGGACAACAACAAAAATTATCGACCAAGGAAGCAGAACTTTTACAATTGCTTTGTTTGAAGAAGAATACAGTTCTTACCAGGGAAGAAGCACTTTTAAGTATCTGGCATGACGATAACTATTTTAATGGTCGCAGTATGGATGTTTTCTTAAGTAAGTTGAGAAAATATCTGAAAGAGGATCCCAAAGTAGAGATCCTAAATGTACATGGAAAAGGGTATAAGCTATTGGTTAACTAGGGCAATAGGTGTGCTAAAGTAAAAACTCCTTCAGCGCCTCTTGAGCATTGTCTCCCCATCCTTTTAAGGCAGCTTTGAGGGTTTCAATTAATCCAGCATTCGTTAAAGGTTTACCTTTTGTAGGTGCTTTTAATTTTGCCTCAGCTATGGGCTGATCAACAACAGTTGTAGCAAACCAAGTTGTATGTTCATAGGGCAATGCTACGCCTAATATCATGCCAGGTAAGCCAGTAAATGATTCGGGGCCGCCAGAAACTGGTATTTCATCCGTATAGAATGCTACAACATAAATAGAATCCATTATTAACGCATTTGCTCTTCTACAATCGTAGCCTGCTATATTGCGCATCTCATTGGTAATTTTCCAATTGATTTTTCGTGTACTATCTTTTACTAAATAAAGTTCTTCATACACCTTTTTCTGTACTACGCTTGTTTTAGCAACGGTATTTGTTGAAATGATATTGTTTTGTTGAGCTGCTCCAAATTCTCCGAAAAAATCATTCCCACTTGTTTCAGGTTCTATTGGTGTAAAAAGTGTTTGGTCTTTTGAAAATGCTAAGGTACTTTGTAATACTTTAAACTGACCTTGTTTTTTCTGATATTCTTCCAAGAACATTGGCAAGTAAGTGTCCTTTGGATTTTTCTTAATTAGCTCTCTAATCAAGGCGTGCATATTCACTTTTTTCTCAAAAGTGATGAGCCCCTGATTTGGAAAACGTTTATTTTGAGCGAAGGCCAATTGCGTTGCTAAGGTTAGGAAGGCAAGGATGAATGATTTGAATTTCATTTTAATACGATTTATAATTTACAGCAACTATTTTTTTACTCCACCCATTTTATTGAAATCCCAAATTACAGAGAACATAAAATAGCGCTTAATGGTGTTATACTTTGTTTGGGTAATTGTACTAGCACTAGCATATCGCTGGAAACCGGTATTTTGATTCAGTAAATCGTTAACTGTTAAACTTAGTTTTAGATTGTCTGCTTTGAAAAAAGTTTTACTGAGGGAAGAATTTACAATTGTTTGTTCAAAACTTTGATCAAAGGATGCTGTTTTTGCTGTATAGTTATATCTGGCATCACTACTAATTTGAATTTTAGCAGGCAAATAAATGCGAATATCTCCATAACCTGAATAACCTAATCCATTGTTATTAATATGTTCATTTAATGATGACTGCTGGGTATTGTACGCTGGGCCAAAACTAGCACTAAAACTAAACTTCTTTTCTTTGTATTTACTTAATCCAATATTCGCATTGTAGCTATTGCTTTTGGTTTCATTGAGCACATCATTTACATAGTTGTAGGATGTACTGCCATTTAGCGAAAGTTCTACATTGAGGTTCAAGTCAATTTTCTTTATTTTTCTAGAAATATAACTATTTAAATAATAGTTGGTTGGTGTTTTATCTTTCAGATTGATATATTGGTATTGCGATTTACCTGTTGAATTGTCTGTAGTGGTATTGTTAACAATTTGATTGTTTGTGAAACTGTAGCTTCCGAAAAGATATAATGATGCATTGGAAATAACCTTATATGAGTTATACTCAAAGTTAAAGTTGTTGTTATAAGAAGGTTTTAAGTTTGGATTACCTATCGGAATATTCAACACGTCATCATTTACTTTAACTGGTTGCAATTGCCCAACACTTGGCTGACTGGTACGTCCATTATAAGCTAAACCGAATGCCCTATATTGAGAGAACCTATACAGATATCTAGCCTGAGGCATCCAGTTAATGAACGTCCTTTGGTATCTGATATCATTAGCTTTATCCAACTGATCAAAATTAACAGCATTTAGTTTCAGCCCCCCATTTAAAGAAGATTTTTTGTTTTTATAATTTAATATTGCACCTCCCTGATTGGAAAATTGCTCACTGGTAAAATTATTACTGAACTGCGTATCCAATATATCATATTTGCCTGGAGTTGATGCATTATAAGACTTGCGGTCAGCATTTGAATTGCTTAAACTTAGGCCATAATTTAAAACGACAGAAAGCTTCTTGGTAATAGGCTCAGAAAAAGTAAAGTTCGAGGAAAAGAATGTGCTATTAGCTTTATTAGTTTTGAGCTGATCCGTAATCTCAGTTTTATCTCTCAATCCGTTCAGATCAAAGAACTCATTTTTGGAATATAAATAGCCCTTACCGTTTTGCTCACTAATTATTTGGCTAACATTTAGGGAGTAATTTCTGCCAGGTTTCCTAAGTTTCTTATTGTAAAATGCCGAGATGTTAAAGCTTTGTTCATCACCTTTATTTTCCAGGTTCCTTAACTCTGTGTTTAATAAAGTATTGTCTTCTCGTTTGCCAATAGTATTGAAATTATTTGTTGTCTCACTGTTTTTATCAGTTCCAGAAACTGTTAATTTTAAATTACTCGTCGTGTCTAACTTAATTTGATAGGTGGCATCCAGTTTATGCCTAAAGATATAATTGTTTGTTAGCTGGTCTTGATTGCTATTGATGATGCCTCCTGGTAGATTTCTTTGTGTTAGCGTGTTTTTATTTCCATCAACTCTTAATGAGCCGATTTTGTAATTCGTATTAATTGATTCTTTATCGCTATTCCATTTTGTATCATAGTGGGCACCTGCATTTCGTGCGATTGGTATTCCTTCTCCTCCATACCTTCCTCCCCATGATTCCATTTCATCACCACCTCCCATGATCATCATGCCGCCGTCGATAAATTCGACATCGCCACCGCCGCCATATTTATTGTTATCATCCCAACTTAAACCTGTTTTGCCCGTATTGCTGGCAGTTCCAAAAAAGGAAAACTTTTCTTTTGCTTTAAATTTATTAAAGAGAACTTGGCCGGCATAAAAACCATCCGTTCCCCCGCCCACGTCTACTTTTCCAAAATATCCATTCTTCTTATCTTCTTTGAGTTTAATGTTAAGTGTTGTTGTTTTTTGTCCATCATCTACACCGGTAAAAGCGGCTTGATCACTTGATTTTTCATATAACTGTACCTTGTCTACCATGTCAGCTCGAAGATTTTTGGTTACTAAAGTGGGGTCATCACCAAAAAATTCTTCTCCATCTACCAAAACTTTTGACACAGTTTTTCCTTGGGCGGTAATTTTTCCGTCCTTATCGACTTGCATTCCTGGGAATTTCTTTAACAAATCTTCAACTTTATCGTTCGGTTGTATCGTATAGCTCCCAGCATTATATTCAGTGGTGTCGCCTTTAATCTTTATCGCTGCTGCCTGCCCCTTAATGATAACCTCATTTAATAAAGTTGCCTTAAGTTTCATATTAAGAGTCTTAAAATTGAAACTGGGATTCGCCTCATCTAGTTTAAATTGATATACATAGTCTGCATATTCCGGATAAGTTAATAGCAAAATGAAATTTCCAGTACGCATAGGCTGGATCTCAAAAGCACCATTTTCTGCTGCTCTAGTAAATTTGTAAAGCGTAGAATCTTTCGCATTTAGAATGCTAATGGTTGCGTTACGAAGTTTAATGTTGGCCGCTGAGTCGACAACGATGCCTTTAATGGAGGAAGGACTTTGAGCAAATAGAGAGGTACAGAGAGCGCATAAAAATAAGACTAAGCTTAATTTCTTCATATAGATAATTTTGATGGCCTAATATATAACTAAACTCTTAATACTAAAAACATAGTTTATATACTTTAACATTTGATAACAAACTTTAACATTTGTTACGTAATTGTTATTAAGGTTAATTTGGGTTTGACTAAAACTATATTTTCGCTCTAAAAGGTGCGATTAAAATCAAAAAATGTATATTGAGCCGAATGTGATTTAGAGAAAACGATGCTACACGACTTAGAACAATTGCAACCTGCCCAACTTGCGGCAAAATTTATAAATTTAACTTCTCGCCATATTTTCTTAACTGGGAAGGCTGGTACAGGTAAAACTACTTTTTTGAGAAGCTTAGTTTCTTTGACGCATAAAAAGTCTGTAATCGTTGCGCCAACAGGCATTGCTGCCATTAATGCTGCTGGGGTGACCATACATTCTCTTTTTCAGCTTCCCTTTGGAATGTATTTGCCCAAAAACCCGACGGCCGATTTAGCTACCGCACATCAACATTATAACACGCCTAAGTCTATTATCAGACATTTGAGTATGAATGCTACAAAGCGTCGAATTTTGTTGGATATGGAATTGCTCATCATCGATGAGGTTAGCATGCTTAGAGCCGATTTATTGGACGCAATTGATATGGTATTGCGCTATGTGCGAAAAAATAATGCTAGTTTCGGTGGTGTGCAGGTTTTATTTATTGGCGATTTGCATCAGCTGCCTCCGGTAGTAAAACAAGATGAATGGAGTTTACTAAGCGGGTTTTATAAAAGTATTTATTTTTTCGACGCACTAGCGCTAACTGAAAATAAACCAGTGTATATAGAGCTTGAAAAAATATACCGACAAGCTGACGAGATTTTCATTAACCTTTTAAATAACCTAAGGAACAATCAGGTAACGCAACAGGATATTGAGTTGCTTCAAAAATATTATCGAGCAGATTTTAAACCAAACTTGAGCGACAATTACATCACGCTTACCACGCACAACCAAAAAGCAGATGCGCTTAATAGGAGTAGTTTAGCTGAATTGAAAGCTAAAAGTTATCGCTATCATGCGGCTGTAGATAAGGAATTCCCTGAATCGGCATATCCATCAGAAAAATCCTTAGAATTAAAGGTTGGGGCGCAAGTAATGTTCATCAAGAATGATCCCACAGGGGAGCAACGTTTTTTCAACGGGAAGATTGCAGTGGTTGTTTCCTTAACGGATGAGGTGATTAAAGTAAAAGCTGATGGAGCAGAGCAGCCTATCCTCATTGAGAAATATAGCTGGAAAAATATAAGATATACCACTAATAAGATCACAAATGAAATTGAGGAGGAAGTAATAGGTACCTTCACTCAATTTCCCTTGAAGCTTGCATGGGCTATCACCGTACATAAAAGTCAGGGCCTAACTTTTGATAAAGCCATTATTGATTTAGGAGATGCCTTTGCCCCCGGGCAGATTTATGTTGCGCTATCACGATTACGTACACTGGAGGGATTGATTTTAACTTCCCAGTTGTCAGGAAGAGCTATTAAGCAAGATCCAAATGTAAATTATTTCGCCAAATCAAAGGAACAACAAGAAGATCTAGTTTTACAGATTAAAAGGGAAAGTGATGCATTCTTAATGAATTATATTTTGGAGAGCTTCAATTTTAGAACATTGGATAATTATGTATTCGAACATGTTTTTAGCTATAAAAAAGATGAAAAACGCTCTACCAAACAAAAGCATTTAGCATGGGCTATCAAATTGCAGCAAGAACTCATGGGTTTAAAAGTAAATGCCGACAAGTTCTTAAAGCAGATAGAACGTTTATTCCTAATTGATAACGACGAAAACAAAAATCTACGTTTAGCGCGAACAACAGCTGCTGAAAATTATTTTAATCCTCAAATTGCAAAATTGAGTGATTCAATTTTTGAGCTGATAGAGCTTGTTAAGTTGGAAAAGCAAACTAAAGAATATCTGGTTGAGCTATTTGAAATGGAAGCTATGTTTTATGAGCAGTTTAAGAAAATGAGGAAAGCAAAGGCTATGTTAACTGCAGCCTTAAGTGGGGTAGAGCTAACAAGAGAAAGCCTAAGTGGTTTATTTAATGAAGCAAAGAGAGCTGAACAAATCCAGAAGGCCTATAGGCTGGCTAATAATGATGAATTTAACCCAGATCCGGTTAATAGTTTTCGAAAGATAAGAGCTCCGAAGAAAGACAAAATTCCTAAAGTGCCGAAAGAGGACACAAAAGATGTTACCTTAAGCTTGTTGAATCAAGGTAAGACAGCGGAGGAGATTGCCAAAGAACGCAAAATGACGTTGGGCACAATTGAAGGTCATATTGCCCACTTTGTGGCTAAGCAGGAATTAGATCCCAAGTTGTTTATGCCAGCGAAGAAATTGAATGCTATGTTGGATGCGATAAACGAATTAAAATCAATCAAGCTAAATGATCTTCGTGATCACCTAGGAAGGGGTTATTCCTATAGTGAAATTAAAATAGCTGTAGCTGCCCATTTAGCAGAAGGGAATTAACACATTTTTCGTCATTGCGAGGTACGAAGTAATTTAAATGAGATTGCTTCGTACCTCGCAATGACGGTTTGTACCTTGCAATGACGGATTGTACCTGGCAGTGACGAACTTAGACGGTTCCTTCAAAAACCTTTTCCGCAGGGCCGCATAAAAAGATATTGGTGAATTCTTGTCCGTTATAATCAAATTTGATATTGATATGGCCACCCAAAACCTTAATGGCTGTTTCAATGTGTCCAGTTTGATGTAAATGCTTTGCTCTTGAAAGTGCAACGGCTGTTACACCTGTTCCACAAGCAAAGGTTTCATCTTCAACACCGCGTTCAAAGGTGCGAACGAATAAGTGGTCACCTTTGTCTTCAACAAAATTAACATTAATGCCTTCTGCTCGATAGGTTTCATTATTGCGAATGTTTTTCCCGGCGGTAAATACATCTAGTTCCTTTAAATTTGTAACCTCTTCAACATAATGAGGTGAGCCTGTATTTAAAACATAAGCATGTCCGTCTTTTGTGATGTGATTAACGTTAATCATCTGTAAATCTACCCAGTTACCTTCAGCTGAAATTTTGGCATAATGCGGTCCATCAACTGCCAAAAAATTAGCTTCACTGTCAATAATTCCTAGCTGTTTCGCAAAGGCAACGATACAACGACCGCCATTACCGCACATACTGCCCAGATTACCATCTGCATTATAATACACCATTTCAAAATCGAAATTATCATGCTTCAATAGCAACATTAATCCATCGGCTCCAATGCCGAATCTTCGATCACAAAGTCTCTTTACGAGGTTATTGTCAATGTTTTTTAAATTGCTCATGCGATGATCAATTAAAATAAAATCGTTGCCTGCACCTTGATATTTTGAGAATTTTATGTTCATCATTTCTTCATTTAAGCTTGTAATATTTGATTTCTGAAAATGCAAATTCAGTTTTGTTAATTTGATTTAACATTTTTTAACATTAAATCAGATGTATTAAGTATGCAAATATCGTTTATATGGTATTAAATTTGAGTAAATCTTTCTTAAAAAGTAAATAATATATAAAAACATGAAGACCATTATAATCTTTTAAAAGAATAACCATAGATTATGATAGCTTGAATACGATTAAAAAACAAATTTTAAACAAATGAAACCATCATGATTTTTTCAAATCACACAACGAAATGACTATAAAATCATGATAGCTTCATCACAATTAAAAAACAAATTTTAAACAAATGAAAAAAATAGGATTAATAGTGTTTGCTGCATTCTTAGGAGGTGCAGTCGCAATTGGCGCTTATAAACTATTAGAGCGCGATAATGATAGCTATTCTTTAGCTGAAAAGCAAAATATGATGTTTGCTAACAACCCGATTAAAGTTTCATCAACAGGATCTGTAGATTTTGTTCAAGCTGCTGCTGCTGTTTCTCCGGCCGTTGTACATATTAAAACAACCTATGGTGGTTCCAATCCTTCGAATGAGGGGCAAGAAAGCGGCGGATTTGAAGATCTTTTTGACTTTTTCGGCGGTGGTGGTAGCAGGAGAGGAAGTATGCCGAGAGCAGCTTCTGGCTCTGGTGTTATTTTAACTGCTGATGGTTATATCGTAACGAATAATCACGTTGTTGATAAGGCTGATAAAATTGAGGTAGTACTTTCAAACCGTCGTAAGGTAATGGCAAAAGTAATTGGTAAAGATCCGAATACTGATTTGGCACTTATCAAAGTAGATGTAACTGGTTTGCCTTTTGTAAAAATGGGTAACTCCGATAATGTTCAGATTGGTGAGTGGGTACTAGCTGTTGGTTTTCCATTAGATTTGCAAACTACGGTAACTGCCGGTATTGTGAGTGCAAAAGCACGTAATATTGGGATTTTGAATAGAGAAAGTAATGGAATGACGCGAGAAGAATGGATGGAAATGCAACGTACGGGTGTGAGGCCAAAAGTTAATGCAAATCCTGCGATCGAGTCATTTATCCAAACAGATGCTGCTATCAATCCAGGAAACAGTGGAGGTGCATTGGTAAATGCAAATGGTGAGCTGATAGGAATTAATTCTGCAATCGCTTCTCAGACAGGTAGAAATGAAGGTTATGGTTTTGCTATTCCTGTAAACTTAGCGAAAAAAATATTAGAAGACTTTAAGCAATTTGGTAGTGTTAAACGTGGTTATATTGGTGTTAATTTTACAGCCTTAGATGCAGATGTTGCTGAGCACCTAAATATTAAAGATATCAATGGACTTTATGTTAATGAAGTGTCGCCAAATGGGGCTGCTGCATTAGTAGGCATCAAAGAAGGAGATATTATTAAAAAAGTTGAAGGCGTAGAAGTTTATGACTCACCGGCATTGCAAGAGAAGATTGGTCGTTTACGCCCTGGTGATAAAGTTTCTTTGGGAGTTTTAAAAGCGGATGGTTCTTTAAAAAATGTAGTGTTGACCCTTAAACCTGAAAGCAGTGTAAGTTTAGCTTCCTCAAATAAAACCAATTCGGCTTTACCTACTGGAACTACAGTAGCTAAGCTTGGAGCAAGTTTTGCACCTGCTTCTGCTGCAGTGAAAGCAAAATATAAAGTTTCAAATGGAGTGGTTGTAACAAATGTAGAGTCGGGTAAACTATTTGACTATTTTGAAGTAACGAAGGGCTTACTAATTACAACCGTTAATGGCAAGGCAGTAAATAGTTCAGCTGATGTAGAAAAAGCATTAGCGACCTCAGGAAATGGCAAAACAACTATTGCTGGTTTTGGTGAAAATGGGGCTTATACATTTTCTTTTAATTAAAAATAATAAAACATGTTAATAAAGGGGACAGCAATTTGCTGTCCTTTTTTTTTAGAATGTTTCTAAATAGTTTCTTTCTTATGATTTTGTACTCGACAAGCTTATTTTAGATCATATTTTAAATACTTTTGTAACAACTGAATAAAAAAATAAAAAGCTAATGGGTAGTATCGCAAATGCTTTTTCCTCATCTATAGGAAAAAAACTAATAATGGGCCTCACAGGTCTTTTTCTAATCTCTTTTTTAG
>DATJDT010000461.1:0-7562 GCA_035497275.1 Pedobacter sp. | reverse complement strand
ATAACTACCCTTTTACCTACCGATACCCTATCATTCAGTTCAAATGGAACTCTATAGGTATAATTTATCGCTAATGACAAAGGTAAAATCACCTCCACAAAAAGCGTTTCCCTTTCGGTATAGTTAGCGGTATTTGCGAACAACATTATTTATCGCGTAAAGCAGCTAGAAATAAGCAGATCCAGCCTAAAATAAAACATAATCCCCCAATAGGTGTGATTGGCCCCAAAATTGCCCCAAAGGGCAAACTATAGGCATTTTTTAAAGCTAAAAAATAAAGCGATCCTGAGAATAAAACAATTCCAACTGTGAAGAACACAAATGATAAACTAATTAATTTGTGTTTATACCGGGCAAAAGTTGAAAGATACAATAGTGCAAAGGTGTGGTAAAACTGATATTCTACTCCTTTCTGCCAAATCGCTAACGATTCGGGGGCTACTATTTTTTTTAAACTGTGTGCTCCAAATGCTCCTAAAACTACTGCTAATGCACCAAAAAAAGCTGCTGTCAGAATAATTCGTTTGTTCATACGTTTCGGCTATAAAAGATGCTAATTTAAGAAAATACGTGTATAAACTGAGCTAATCTCAACTATTAAATTAAATTTGTAATATGAGGCGAAGAACTGTTCATGAATAAAGGCGAATAGACGAGGATGAAAAAAATTATAATTACCATTGGGATTTTATTAATAGGGATGATAGGAATGGCCTATCTCTATTTTTCTAAACTCAAGCAAAGTACAAATGCCAACGACTTATCACTGAATGCTATTTCGGCTAATGCCGGAATAATCTATAGCTTTGACCACGATAAAAGTTTTTATGAAATTTTAAGTGGACAAGATTTGCTGCAGCATCTTTTGGGTAAAACAAAATCCGGTCAGCTAAAGTCCATCAAAGATTATCTTCTCAACAAACCAGAACTAGCTGATTTGTTAGATGGGCAAAAAATCTATATTGGTTTTATCCCTGGTTTAGTGGATAAAATTGACTTTTTAATCTGTACGCAAACTAAGCAGAATGTTAATTTACGGCAGCTCCTGGCTAGTTCTAATGTAACAGCATTTAAAGCAACCCCCATTAAGGAATACTTCAAAATCACTTTCGTTGATAGTAGCAGCATTTATGTAGGTGTAAAAGACAAGCTCATCGCAATCTCTAACACAACTGAACAAGTACAAAAAGTACTCAGCAACAGCACAAATAAAGCTTCTGATTTTTCCCAGTATATAAAAGCGAATACTGGTTATAACAAGAACAACCTGGCTAATCTTTATTTAAACTTTGAAGCAATTCCAAAGTTTTTAAAAAACATCTTAAGTAACAATGGAGGTGGTGAACTCTCAGTCTTAAATCAAAAGAATAGCTATGCCACATTGAATTATAATTTTAGTGCAGAAAAACTATTGTTCAATGGCACTACTCAATTAGCAACCACAAATAGTTATTTTAAGCTATTTACCGACTTACCGGATCAAAAAATTGTAATCGACGATGTACTGCCACAAAAAACTGCCAATTACACTGCTTACGCTATTTCCAATTTCACAAATTGGTATGTGGACTTACTTAAATGGTTAAATGAGCAAAAAGGCAATGAAAGAATTTTAAAGACTGGGGAAAATATCTCAAAAAAATATGGTTTAGACCTACAAAAGATATTTCCAACTTATTTTAAAAATCAATTTATAACCTTTCAATTGTCGACAGGCGAAAAATTTGGGGGTATTGCGTTAAGCAATGGCGACAAAGTAGGGCAATTATTACTAGATCTGAGTGCAGAGTATGCTCCAGACATTAAGGTTTTTCGAGAAGCAAACATCCCCTATATTTATTTCGGCGAACCTTTTAAAAAATTCGAAAAACCGTATTATACAATTATTGATAATTATTTAGTCATGGCGAATTATGCAAGTAGCATTGAAGTTTTCTTAAATAGTTACCGGAATAATGATTTGCTAATTCACGATGAAGGATACCAACATTTTAATGATCAACTTTCATCAGCCACTATTTCCTTTTACGTTAACAATAAAAATTCAAATCTTATTTTTGGAAGAAACTTAAAGCAGCCTTACTATAAACAATACCAAGCCAATGATGGATTTGGCATGTTCGAAGCTTTTTCGTACCAGCTTTCGGGAGACAAAGGCAAGTTTTTAAGTAATGTATTGTTGTCTAAAAAAGTGGTTCTTGCAGAGAAGACCGATTCAGTAGCGCTAGTTACCAAAGATTAAATGGCTTTAGCCTTTGGAGTTGTAACAACAAAATCTTTCAAATAAAAAGGTTCGAAATAGGCAACATCTTCAAATTTTTTATCCATAAAAGCCAAATTAGCAAGTGAACTCATATAACTAGCTGAATTAAAATTTGTGGATACAAATTTAGCGTTAGGATGATTGATCAGCGCACTGCATTTTGCGGCACCATTCCCAATAAAAGTTATTTCATGGTGAGCTAGCACAGTCAAAAAACTACTTTCATCTACGATCTTTGCGTTTGTAGCCTCGATCTCCGTTAATTTATCATCAAAAATCGCTGTAAATACTTCCATTCTCCTGGCGTCTATCATCGGACAAACTAAGCCCTTATAGCCAGGATTTTGTTTTAGGAAGCCATCTGCCATCATCATTAAAGTGTTAATAGCTATTAAAGGCTTATCAAGTGCAAAACATAAGCCTTTGGCGGTTGATACCCCTATTCTTAAACCTGTATAAGATCCTGGACCTTTACTAACCGCTACCCCATCTAAATCGCCGAATGTTAATTGCGCTTGTTCCATTACCTCTTTAATAAACAAGGTTAACTTTGCTGCGTGAATATTTTGGGCAGCTTCTTCTTTTTGTGCAACTGTTTTTCCGTTAATAGCTAAAGCGACTGAACAAACCTCTGTTGCAGTTTCAATTTGAAGTATGGTGGGCATAGGGCAAAGATAGGAAGAAAGTCCGAAAGTTGGTTGTTTGGGTGTTGGGTGGTTAGTTGTTTGGTTGTTGGGTGGTTGGTTGTTAGTTGTTGATTAACTACTAGCTTTGGTTAGGGAACGGGATCATGGCCATGCCTGCCCCATGGGTGACAGCTCCCGATGCGCTTTAAGGTAAGCCAGCCGCCTTTAAAGGGACCATGCTTTTTAATCGCTTCAACGCCATATTGTGAGCAAGTTGGCGTAAACCTACAACTTGCACCAAGCAACGGAGAGAGCAGCAGCTGGTATAAGCGAATGATAGCCAAAAATAGCCACGTAAAAGGGAGTTTAATGTATTTCATCGTTGCTAAGCTGACTTATTAATTTCTTTAGAGCTAAACCTAATTTCTTCTCAAAAAAAACATATTCATATTTTTCTTTTCCAATAAATTGTAGCGAAAGTAATAATAATTGCTTGCGATCACCCAATTGTGAATATAGCAGAGATTCTTTTTGTAAACGATAAACTTCACGAGTTCTGCGTTTGATTAAATTACGATCTACTGCGCGCTTATAACGTTTTTTGGCAACGTTAATTACTACTTGTACTGGAAATTGATGAACTTCCTCAACAAACAAATAAGTAATACGGAAAGGGTATAATAAAAAAGAAGAACCGTTCTTAAATAGTAAGTCTAATGACTTTTTACTACATAACCGTTCTTCTTTATTAAATGTGTTCATGATTTTGATTGTATTTAAGCAGCGATTGTTAGGCTGCCAACAACCAAAAATTATGCTTTATGACGACGCTCGTCAGAAACTGATAATCTTTTTCTTCCTTTTGCACGGCGTGAAGCTAATACTCTTCTACCGTTTGCTGTAGCCATTCTTTCGCGGAAGCCATGTTTGTTTCTTCTCTTTCTTTGCGAAGGTTGGAATGTTCTTTTCATAACTGTATAATATCTTAACTAGAGTTTTTTAAATAAGAGGTGCAAATATAACGTGATTTTTTTATAAATGCAAGGGAGATGCATAATTATTTTTATAAGCCTAGCGAAGCTTTAAGTTTCACATACCCTGTTTTACTAACCGGTAACCATATACCCGATTTTAACAGCACTACATAACTATCCTTTTCCTTGAGCTCTATTTTGGTTACCTGTGCCATGTTAATAATGTAAGACCGATGAATCCTAATAAATTGAGCAGGATCTAAGGTCTGTTCAAAGAAACTCATTGTCTTATTTTTGTGAAAAATTCCCTCGGTCGTACTTAATTTTACGTAATCATCATCAGCTTCCAAGTAATTTACTTCGCTTACCGGAATAATCTTAATTACTCCTGCATTCTTCACTACAATTCGATTATTTTGCGCTGGAGATAAAGAAGCTGTCTCTAACAGTTCGTCGCTTGTTTCTTCCTTCGCTAATTTTGCCGGAAGCTTTTGCATCGCTTGGTCAAAACGGGACTTTTCAATAGGCTTTAAAAGGTAGTCTACCGCATTCACTTCAAAAGCTTTAATTGCATATTCATCAAAAGCTGTAGTAAAAATCACAGCAGGATGTTTTTCCACTAATTCCAACATTTCAAATCCGCTAATCTTTGGCATTTGAATATCCAAAAAAACAAAGTCTGGTTTATGTTGGGCTATCGCTTTCAATCCTTCGAAACCATCACAGCATTCGGCAACAATTTCTATATTCGGATAATCTTTAAGATAATGTTTAACTACATCTCTTGCTAAAGCCTCATCATCAATTAGTATTGTTCTTATCATCTTTCTGTGGAATTTTAAGCGTAGTAATATACAAATTATTGTTTTGTGTTTCTGTTTGCAAGAGATTGCTATCTGCAAATAACAAATATAATCTCCTACGAATTGCCGAAAGGCCGAACCCTGTACCCTTACTCGCCTTCATTTCTGGATCGTATGGGTTAGCAACACAAATAACCAATACATTTTTTTCTATTTTAACTCTTATGGTAATGGTAATTGCTGCAGAAGTATTATATAAACCAAATTTGATAGCATTTTCTACAATAGGCTGCAATAACGTTCCTGGCAGGCACAAGCCCAAGGTATCTTCCTCAATTTCAACATCAAGTGTTAACCGATGGCTAAACCTTACTTTTTCAATATCCAGGTATAGTTGAATGTATTCCATTTCTTCGGCAACATTTACCCAAACCTCATCATCTCGCTTTAAAGTACCTCTTAAAAAGGCGGCTAATTTGGTAATCATTGTCCCGGCCTCGGTTGGATTTACAATAGTAAGCGCATAAACCGAATTTAAACTATTAAATAAGAAGTGGGGCTGCAACTGATGTCTCAATTTATTTAATTCAGCTTCTTTGGCTAAATTTTGCGCAGCTAATAATCGACCTTGCGTTTCTGATTGTTCCTCCAATCGATACCACAATACATTTGCAATACCGCACCAACTAAGACATAAAAAAACAACAATCGCCCTAAATGGAAGAGATGAATCTAAAAAGGACTGGTAAGCCAGTTGATTGATGAAAAGATAGTTTAAGCTATACTTTGTTACGTAAACAACGATAACAGTTAATACCGAGGTAAGCAATAAAAGAGAAAGCATTTTTTCATTCTTAGGCTGATAATAACCAAGCATATTGCTAAGTATAATACAGCAAATAGCCAATACCCCATTGTTAATGAGGCTATCGGCTAGGGCAATTTGCCAATTAAAGCTTGCGAAATCATAAATTAAATAAGCATATACAATCATCCAGCATGCTAAAATGCCACTGGATACTAATTTAATCTGATTTACTGATAGCGGGGTTGTAGTCAAAATTAATAATTTCTAATGTCTATTCCACCAAACAATGCAATACCTTTTATAATTACGAGTTTACGATTTTCTTCATTTACTGGCTGGATACTTCTTTTATCATCAATACCTCCAAATATGGCCGTAACTTCCGATTTTACCTCCCATCCCGGTGGAATGATAATTTTAGCGCCTCCAAATATCGCAGTAATGTCTATTTCAATTTCCCCTTCAAAATCTGCCTGCGTTAAATTAAGATCACAACCCCCAAATACCGCTGTAATTTCTCCGCCCTTAAAATTTTTAGAGTAAATATTTTGATGACTTCCCCCAAAAACATTAACCGAATCTAAATAATCATTGCTGTTCGTTTTTTTTTTCTCCGTAGTGGCAGTTGCATCAGCCTCTGTATAGCTGGTAAAGGCTTCTGATTCTTTAAAATCTTTCCATTTTGCTTTATGAGTAAAGGTACTTTTTGGCTTTAGGATTAAATATGCTCCGAAAATGAGCAACCCTACCGGAAATAGTACCTGTTTCATTTCGAGCTCAGGAATTGCTCTATTAACCGTAAAAATAATACCGATAAGTGTAATCACAAACCAACCACTGTTTCGGAAGTTATGCTTAACTCCAATAAATAAGCCAAGTGCGATTAAAAACGTGTGCCATTTAAATATCCAATCAGGTATACCTTGCCAAATATTATCTACTAATAAGAGCGCGCCAATAGCTATAATGAATAAACCGGCAATTACTTTACCCGATTGACTGGCTATATTTCCATTGTTATGATATTCTTTCATCTTGTGTATTTTTATTTTGTTATCCAAATGTATCACTAAATAAGGCCCGGCAAAACAGTAGTTTGCTCTATACTGGCTATTTCTCGGTAAAAGGTATTAATTAGTCGGTAAAATATGATCTTTTTTTCAAAAACGCTCAATTTAAGGCTATAATTGGTTAAATTTAATCAGCTGCAACTTAATAATTAGTAGTATTCTTGACTCTTAAAAATCAACCAAATGAAGCTAAAACTACTTTTTCTTATCTTCCTTTCAACCTACACTTTAACTAGTACCGCTCAAGGAAAAAAAGAAGACTATCAACGTGCAGAATTTTTAAATGGCGCTTTCCAGGATAAAATTCATCACGCCCCCAATAATTTTAAATGGTTAAGTGTTAAGCAACAATATTTTTATAGCATCTTAACAGCTAGAGGCACGGAATATATTACGGTTAATGCAAAAGATCTTCAAAAAAATGAAGCATTTGATCAACATAAATTAGCGCAAAGTTTAACAACATTTTTTAAAAAGCCATTTAAGGCATACGAACTCCCCCTAGCGAGATTAACGATAGACAACGGAGGTAATGAGCTTGAATTTAGTTATGAAAATAAAACATGGAACTATGATTTATCAACCTTTGCGATAAAAGAAAATAATAATTCAGACAATTTGAGATTTCCAGGTTATTGGGGCGATCAAGCAAATGAACAGCTAAGCCGCAAAGTTAAATCTCCTGATGGAAAATGGATCGCATACATTAAGAATTTTAATGTTTTTATACAAGCTACTGCGGGAAGCAATGAAGAATTCCAACTCAGTTTTGATGGCTCAGAAGGAGAATATTATCAAAGTAATATAGTTTGGTCTCCAGATTCTAAAAAACTCGCTACCAACAAAGTCCGACCAAACAAGCCCCACTTAATCTATCTCATCGAATCCTCTCCTACTACCCAGCTACAACCCATACTTCAATCACGTAATTACCTAAAGCCAGGTGATGCGCTCCCTCAAATGCAACCATCATTGTTTTTGGTAGATACTAAGAAACAAATCCAAATAGACAATCAGC
>DATJDT010000460.1:0-8518 GCA_035497275.1 Pedobacter sp. | reverse complement strand
TTAAATCGGCATTAAACGGGAACATCGAAGATGGTTATTCTAACTTAGGTACAGGTTCATTTAACCAATGGTTTCACAGGGACTTGGATATGAATATTGTTAAAGAATTGAAAGATTTAACATACCCAGGCGTTGGTGGTCCATTGCTAAATTCTTGGAATATCATGAATCCAACTGCTTATGATCCTGCAAATCCTCATAGCATGTTCCAAAGTCACTATTGGTATAATATGTATGCTTTCCAAGATTTGAATACTAACATAAACCAGAGAGATCGTTTATATGGTAGTATTTACTTAACCTATAAAGTGAATAATGATTTGAAATTTACAGGTACATACCGTAAAAATCAAAATACTACATTTTCTGAAGGTAAAACTTATAGTATCTTAGAGCGTAGTGGTGGTTCAACAGGAACAAAAGCATTCTATAGTGCTGCAAACACGTATTCAAATCAAGAACACTACGAGTTTGTGGCTAACTATAACAAAATGATTAAAGATTTTAGTATCGCTGCCTTAGCAGGTACTGATATCTTTTCAGAACATAGTAATAGTAATAGTGCAAATACTAACAATGGTTTAGCTATTCCAGATTTATTTACAGTAACTAACTCAGTGGATGCGCCTAGCATTGGCAGAGGTCTTTCTCAAAATAAATATAGAGCAATATTTGCAACTGCAAACGTAGGTTATAAAAACTTCTTATTCCTTGATGGTACGATTCGTAATGACTGGTTCTCTACATTGCCAGTTAAAAATAATGATGTATTGTCAAAATCTGTTGGTGCGTCATTTGTATTTAGTGAAATATTGCCTGCTAGTATAAAAGGTAGCTGGTTATCTGAAGCTAAATTGAGAGCGTCATGGGGTCAAATTCCTCAATCAATAGATCCTTATTTGTATCCAGGTGCTTCCTATGGTGTGAATACCTTAAAATGGAATGGCAACTTATTAATGAATACACCAGATCGATTGGTTGATGAAGAAATTCACGGTGCAGTACAATCAGCTAAAGAGATTGGATTAGATTTAAAAATGTTCAATAGAAGATTAAATATTTCTGCTACTTTATGGGATAAATCTGAAGATGGATTCCCGCTATCTGTTGGTATTAATGCAACATCTGGTTTTAGTTCAGTTTTAACTAACATTGGTAAGATTAACAAAAAGGGTATAGAATTGCAATTAGGTGCTGATCCAATTCGCTTACCTAATTTTACTTGGAACGTTTCGGCAACTTATTCTAGAATGTACAATAATAAGATTATTGAAATCAGTGATAAGTATGGTATTAAAACGCTTAATGCTGATGATGGTATTTCATTTGGTCTTCCACGTGGCGTTCACCGTCAAGGAGAACAGTGGGGACAACTATTTGGTAACGGTTGGTTAACTAATGATGCTGGTGTGCCTATCTTAGATGCCAATGGTTTATATCAACAAAAACCAGGTGGTAAATCTTTTGGTAGTATTTTACCTAAGTATTTCGGAGGTATCCAAAACTCATTCACCATCTTTAATATGTTTGACGTGAATGCGAATATTGATTATTCGATTGGTGGTAAATTCTCGTCTCTATCAAATATGTGGGGTTCTTATAGTGGATTAACTGCACGTACTGCTACAATAAATGATAAAGGAATGTCTGTTCGTGATGCTGTTGCTGATGGTGGTGGTGTTAGAGTAGATGGAGTTGATGCAGCGAATAAGCCAGTTACTTTCTATGTTCCTGCTCAAACTTACTATTCAAACTTCCAGTCTAGATCTATTTGGGATCCTTATGTTTACGATTTAACATTTGTTAAATTACGTGAGGTTTCTGTTGCTTACCGTATTCCAGTTAAGAAATTAGGAATGCAGAAATTTTTACAGAGTGCAACGTTCTCAATTATTGCTAGAAACCCTTTAATTATTTATGCAAAAACTAAGGATTTCGATCCAGCTGAAATTGCAACCGTTTCAGGTGAAAATGCGCAATTGCCTTCATCTAGAGGTGTTGGATTTAATTTAAGAATTGGTTTTTAAGGAAATTTTAATATAAAAGAAATTAAGATGAAAAATAAATTTATATATGCATTGACATTTGCTTTGGCAATTGGAATGTCGAGCTGTGATAAGCTGAGTGATTTTGGTGATACCAACGTTGATCCAAGAGCTGTTACAGTGGCAAGTGCACCTGCGTTATTAACGAACTCGTTAGCAGGTTTAGGTGGTTGGGTTACTGATAGACAACCAGGCCGTTATGCTCAATATTTTACAGAAACTCAGTATCCAGGCCAATCGCTGTATAGCTTGCCTATAGCTTCGTTCTCGGGAAGTTATAATGGTTCGCTTTATGACTTGCAGAATATTCAAAATTTGAATGTGAACAAGAACTTAAACAGTGTAGCTAAAATTGTACAACAATTTATCTTTTGGCAAATTACTGACCGTTGGGGTGATATTCCATATACGGAAGCTTTGAAGGGAATTGAAAATGGTTCTCCTAAGTATGATACACAAGAAGTTATCTATAAAGGAATGATCAAAGCGCTAACTGATGCGGTTGCTTCAATGGATTCTTCTCCAATACCAGGTGATATCATGTACAATGGTGATGCAAATGGTTGGAAAAGAATGGCTAACTCGTTGAGAATGCTAATGGCTGTTCAACTTTCTAAAAAATATCCTGGAGCTTCTGATTATGCTGCTACGGAATTTAAAGCTGCATTAGCTGGTAATGGCGGATATATTGCTACTAATGGACAGAACTTCCAAATTAACTACGCAGCGCCAAACTTCAAAAACCCAATATGGGGATGGTATAATGGACGTGCTGATGATGGTGAGTCTAAAACAATGACAGACATGTTAAAGAGTCTTTCAGATACTAGAATTAATCCTTTTGGTGGTGATTCACACACTGGTGGAACTGGAACTTCAGATGTTGGTAACCCTTACGGTTTAGCTGAAGCTGCTGCGAGAAAATTCGTAAATGACAATAATAATTGGGCTCGTGTATTAAGAGGTGATTTAAGAACTGAATCTAGCCCTGTTTATTTAATTACTGCAGCACAAGTAGCATTAGCTAGAGCAGAAGCGGCTAACTTAGGTTGGACTACTGAAAATACTGCAGCTCTTTATCAGGACGGTATTACATTATCTCATCAACAATGGGGCTTAGCAGCACCTTCAGCTGCTTACTTTACTGGACCAGACGTTGCTTTAGGAACAGATAATGTAAAGAAGATTGCGACTCAACAATGGATTGCAAGTTATCCTGATGGTCACATGGGTTGGAATGTATGGCGTAAAACTGGGTTCCCAGTATTAATTCCTGCTCCGGCGGCAACAAATACTTCAAAACAAATTGTTAGAAGATATACTTATGCGCTTACTGAATATACAAACAACAAAGTAAATGTTCAGCCAGCTGTTGATAGATTGCCAGGTGGCGATACGCAAGACGCTAAAGTTTGGTGGGATCAGTAAGCTAATTTTTTAATTAATTAAATTTCATATTATGAAACAAAATATATTTAAATGTCTGTTATTAGGCATTGCCTTATCGGTTGCTTTTACCTCGTGCCGAGAAGATGAATTTGTAGGGGATAATGATCTTGGAGACGGTGGGAAAACTATCATCAAGATTGCTGATGGCCCTCAGAAGACCTTATTTTTAACTGCATTTACTGATACTAGAAAAGTACAACTTTTTAGTGTAACAAAGGATGCTAATTCAAATGCCGCGATCAGTACGGCCTCAACTGTACAACTTGTTTCTGCTCCACAGTTAATTACAGCTTACAATACGGCTAATGCAGGTGCGAACTTAGAGTTGTTACCGGAGTCTATCTTTACTTTAGGAACTCCAGGGATTGTTAAGAATGCTACCGGTTATGCAGTTACATTCTCAAGTGGAGAATTTAATAAAGATTTTGCGATAAATATCGATGGATCTAAGTACGATTTGAGTAAAAAGTATGCTATGGCCTTCACCGTAGGTGATATTAGCAATGGTGGAGTATTAACTGCGGGAACTCAAAAACAGATTCTGGTGATTGTTAGTATTAAAAACAAATGGGATGGGGTATATACCGTTACTGGTACAATGGTTGATGTTACAAATTCGGCGTTTGGACATTATTCTGCCTTTCTAGGTGCGACACCTTACAGATTAGAGTTAAGAACTGTTACAGCTACCACTTGTGTAATCTGGGATCCTAAATATTTTAATGGTGGTGGTAATTATGTACCTTTCTATACTGGTACTGGCGTGAGCTCATTTGGTTCATTCGATCCAATCATTGAGTTTAATCCTACAACGGGTAAAATCGTGGGCATTACTAATTTTTATGGAGCAGATGTTTCTGCTAATATCAGAAATGCAAGACTTGATCCTACAGGTGTTAATCAATTTAATGATGCTACCAAGACTATGGAAATTAAGTATAACCTAACTCAAAAAGCCAATATTACGCCAGCTCTTCCTGCTCCATTTATTAGAGCAACATTTGATGAGAAATGGGTTTATTTTGGATCTAGATAAGTAAGCTAGTTCATTAGACTATTATTTAAAGAGTCTCGGTTTATGCCGAGACTCTTTTTTATTTGGTTATTTGCGGTATGAGGTGGTCCTTTCACTTCTAGGCTTTTCTTAAAATTATCTACGATTACCAAGAAAGAGTAGAAGATACTCAGTATTTTATCGTAAAACAGGATGGTAAATTAGAGACGCTAAAGGGTAATGAAAAGAGTATTTTAGCGGCCTTGGGTAAGCCAGAACTAAATACATATAACTTCATTTCGTTATCGGATGAGTTAGTATGGACACTTGATGAAAAATGCAGTTTATTTCGGTGTTATATAATTAAATCCATAATCTATTTTGAAAGCCCAGGCTAAAAGCCTGGACTTTTATTTTTATATTTTTTTTGAACTGAAAGTCAATTGCATTGGTAAAATAATAACATTATGATTGTTGCAAGAAAGCTTGCATTATTTAAGTATTAGTGTTAGATTTAATTTATTGTTAAATAATTTATTTTTTATGAAAAAACTTATTTTTATTTTGACCATGTTTAGTGCTATTGGCTTATTCGGTCAGTCTGCCTCGGCTTCAATCCTTACTATTAAAAACAGGACGGTGGCGCCATTGATGACAAATCCTTTCACTTTAGTGACAAGCGTCGAATTAGGAGAATTCGAAAAGGATGGGACAGTTTATGCGGTCTATGGTAATCCATCAACAGGTGCAGTTACCGCATTAACCTTTTACTTTGGAGGTGGCGATGTGTATTATTTTTATACATTGGGCGTTTTCAGAAGTCTCCCTACTGACCCATGGGAAATCCGTGTTTATTTTCAACCGACTTCAAGCTCAGGTATACTTGAATACAAGGGTCTTCTTGGTTACTATTAGTATCAGGTAGTAGTGTTTGATAAAGGAGTTTCAGTAGGTATTGGAACTCCTTTATAGTTTGATATTTTAGATGATTTAGTTGTATCCATTTGATAAAGATAATATTTTAGCGTAATTTTAGTTATACATAAAACGCTAAACTTCGACTACAAATGAAAACAGTAAAGATAATTTTAATAGGTGTATTGACGTGTTTTTCGGCAATTACCTATGCACAGGTTTATAGTACGGTTAATTCTGCTAGCCGTAATGCAATAAACTCTAAGGAGTCGCTTTCGGGTTTGGAAGGCGAGGCTTATTTGTTCAAAGACTATAAAAAGGCTTTTGTGAGGTTTGCTAATAGTAAAACCTCATTGTATGACATTAGGTACGATCAGCTTGGTGATGAGGTTGTTGTAAAGGATGAAACGGGGCGAGAACTTACATTTAGTGAAACTGTGTTAGAGTTTAAGTTTCAAGATGATAAAAGAGTTTTTAGAAATGGCTTCGCTCCAATTGGGAAAAATACAGAGAAATCATTTTATGAAGTACTGTTCGATGGAAAAGTAAAGTATCTTACGAAAGTAGGAAAAATGATTATGGAAACTAAAGGTTATAATACAGCAGCGGTTAAGAAAATAGTAGATGATACTCAGTATTTTATCGTAAAACAGGATGGTAAACCAGAAGTGGTGAAGAATAATGAGAAGTCTATCTTAGGTGCATTGGGCAAACCAGAATTAAGTGCTTATGTGAAAACTAATAAGCTTAATTTGAAAAATAATGAGGATGTAGCTAAGTTATTAGTCTATAACGATTCCTTGTAGTTAAAAGCGGCGCGATTTATGATATTGCGTGCAACCTTACTTTAAGTCCGGCCATAGCTGGACTTAATTGTAATTGGCAAGCTAATCTCGAGTTAGGTAACAAATCTGGCAAAGTATCTAACATTGCATATTCGTCATCTGTCATTTCGTTTAGTTTCTCTTCGCCTTCCATTACATCAACGCAACAGGTAGCGCATAATGCCATACCGCCACAAGTGGCTAAAATATCATATTCACTAGCTTTTAGAAACTCCATTAAACTTAAGCCCATATCTGTTGGAGCTGTTAATTCACTAATGTTTCCTTCTCTATCTTCTACTTGTATTGAAATATCGTTTGCTTCCATGTTTAAAATTCAGTTACACCATTAACTGTTGTATATTTCATGGTATATTTAATACCAGGATTCATATATTGATAGGCACTGTGGCTCATTAAGGCTGCTTCGTGAAAACCGCACAAAATTAGCTTTAATTTGTTGGTATAAGTGTTTATGTCGCCAATTGCATAAATACCTGGTATATTAGTGCTGTAGTCGTCGGTATTAACCTCAATGGCACTTTTGCTTATGTTTAAATTCCACTGCTCTATAGGGCCTAATTTAGGGCTTAAACCAAATAGCGGGATTAAATGATCTGCTTCGAAATAGCTAGTTTCCATTGTGCGGTTGTGGATTACTTCTACACGTTCTAGTTTCCCTTCACCCGTAACGGCATTTAAGTTGCTATTTAATACTAAATTAATTTTTCCAGTTTGAGCTAATTCCATCACTTTGGCAACCGAATCTGGTGCGCCTCGGAAACTTTCGCTTCTGTGGATTAAGGTTAATTCAGAACAAATATCTGCTAAAAAGATTGTCCAGTCTAAAGCTGAATCTCCTCCTCCTGCGATAACCATTTTTTGATCACGGTATTTCTCTGGATCTAAGATCATATAATTAACGCCTCTGCCGTTTTCAAAATGCTCAAGTCCCGCTACAGCAGGCTTGCGAGGTTCAAAACAACCTAAGCCTCCGGCAATTACCACTACTTTAGCTTCAATAATAGTTCCCATGTTAGTAGTCAGCACGAAGTCGGCCTCACCACGTTTTTCTAATCCTTCAATACGTTCACCTAAAGTATAACCAGGATGAAATGGTTTGGCTTGCTCAACAAGGTTGTCGATTAGTTCTTGAGCTAATACAGTTGGATAACCAGGGATGTCATATATAGGCTTTTTGGGATAAATTTCTGAAAGTTGTCCCCCAACTTGAGGAAGATAATCGATTAAATGACAACGCATTTTTAATAAACCAGCTTCGAAAATTGCAAAGAGACCAACTGGTCCAGCGCCTATAATGGCTATATCTGTAGAGATCATGTCTTAAAATTTAGTGCAAAGTTACAAAAACCAACACACTATTTAGACATATTCCAGACTATTTTAAAAAAAATCGATAAAATTAGTAGTTTTTATTTGTTAGGGCTATCTGAGGTACTTAAAAATTTTACTTTACCTTTGAATTTAGATATAGCTACGTATGAATATTTATTTCGCTTCTGATTTTCATTTGGGCGCACCAAATTACGGTGAAAGCCGTGAAAGAGAGGCCCGAATTGTAAGATGGTTAGATTTTATAAGCCCTACTTGTAGTGAATTATTCTTAATGGGTGATGTATTCGATTTTTGGTTTGAGTATCACAACGTTATTCCAAAGGGTTTTATTCGCTTGCAGGGAAAGCTAGCTCAAATGGCAGATAGTGGTATTAAAATCTATTTTTTTAAAGGTAATCACGATATGTGGGTGGATGATTATTTTACAAAGGAAATGGGGATAGAGATTATCAGCGATGAGTTAATTATCGAACGCTCTGGGAAGAAATTCTTTCTCCATCATGGGGATGGCCTCGGTCCTGGTGACTCTAAGTATAAATTTTTAAGGAAGATTTTTAGGAATCGCTTTTGCCAATGGTTGTTTGCTATCTTACCTCCTAGGATAGGTTTGTTTGTAGCCAATGGGTGGTCGAGTAAAAGTAGACTTTCAAGTAATCAGAAGGAAGTTTTTTTAGGGGAAGAAAATGAATGGTTGGCTATTTTTGCTAAGGAGCAATTAATGAAGACCCATTTTGATTACTTTGTTTTTGGGCATCGGCATTTGCCACTCGATATTAAACTAAATGAAAATAGTCGATACATCAATATTGGCGAATGGATCAATTATACAGATATGAAAGTAAGAATAATTAAGACAGGCGAGATTTTAGACGTAAATACAGACCGTGCAAACTATTGGATTAGATGCAAGGTTGCGGAAGAGGTCAAAGAAGAGC
>DATJDT010000459.1:0-2597 GCA_035497275.1 Pedobacter sp. | reverse complement strand
AATAAACACAAATGAAAAAAACACTTTTAATTTTAAGCGCAGTTACTTTAATCTTAGCTAGTTGTGGCGGTTCAGGTACCGATACAACCGAAAAAAGCGCTACTACTGCAACCTCAGCACCTAGTCAACCTACTAAAAGCGGTGGTGAATTATTGATTGCAAAATCTGATTGCATAGGGTGTCATCACAAAGAAAATAAGATTATCGGTCCTGCATACCAAGCTATTGCTGAAAAATATCCTTCAAATGAGGAAAATATAAATTTATTAGCCAGCAAAATAATTAGCGGTGGAAAAGGAGTTTGGGGAACAGTGCCTATGACACCACATGCAAAAATCACTGAAAGCGATGCTAAAGAAATGGTTACTTATATTTTATCGTTAAAAAAATAACTTAAAAAAATTAAAACCAATGGATAAGTTAAAAAAAGAAAAAGACTCTACAAGTAGACGCGATTTCCTGAAAGCAGGCACAATTGCTACAGCTGCATTTATGATTGTACCACGTCACGTTTTAGGTGGTCCGGGCTTCTTGGCTCCTAGCGACAGATTAATTGTTGCTGGAGTTGGAGTAGGCGGAAAAGGCAAAAGTGATATTGCGATGTTTGCCAAAAGTGGTAAAGCCGATATCGGTTTCCTTTGTGATGTAGATACGCGTAGAGCTGCTGATAGTGTGCGAGATTTCCCTAAAGCGAAATTCTATAAGGACTGGAGAGAAATGTATGATAAAGAGCATAAGAACTTCGATGCTGTTTCTGTATCCACTCCCGATCATAACCATGCCGTACAAGCTATGGCAGCTATGCAATTAGGCAAACATGTATATGTACAAAAACCTCTTGCCCACGATATTTTTGAAGCAAGAGCATTAACCGCAGCGGCTAAAAAATACAATGTAGTTACTCAAATGGGTAATCAAGGAGCATCTAATGATGGCCCACGTCAAATGAAGGAATGGTACGACGCAGGTTTAATTGGTGATGTACACACTGTTTATGCTTGGACTGATAGACCTGTATGGCCACAAGGCATTCCATGGTCGGCTAATAAAGCAGAAATACCAGCAGAACTAGACTGGGATTTATGGTTGGGAACTGCTCCATTTAAAGATTATGTAAATAAATTAGTGCCATTTAACTGGCGTGGATGGTGGGACTATGGAACTGGCGCACTTGGCGATATGGGCTGTCACCTATTGGAAGCTCCATTTAGTGTCCTTAATTTAAAATATGCTACAGAAGTTGAAGCCAGTGTAGGCTCAGTTTACGTAGATGAATTTAAACGTGGTTATTTCCCTGATAGCTGCCCTCCTTCGAGTCACGTAACTTTAAAATTCCCTAAAACAAATAAGACTAAAGGTGATGTAACCGTTCATTGGATGGATGGTGGTATCCAACCAGAAAGACCAGTAGAATTAGGCGCGAACGAAGTTTTTGGAGATGGTGGAAATGGAACCTTATTTATAGGTACAAAAGGTAAAATGATGGCTAGCACCTATAGTGCAAATCCACGTTTATTGCCTTTATCTAAAAATGCAGATATCAAGGTAAAAGAGAAGTTCGCTCGTGTTAAAGGTCAGGCCGATGGCCACTATGCACAATGGGTGGAAGCTTGTATTGCTGGTCCTGGAAAAAATGAGCTAAGCTCTCCTTTCGAAATTGCTGGTCCACTAACAGAGGCGCTATTAATGGCTAACCTAGCTATTCGCGGTGCAGATATTCAACGCAAAGATGCTAATGGAAAAACCACCTACCCAGGAAGATATAAAAAATTGTTGTGGGATAATGACCTTATGAAAGTGACTAATCTTGACGAGGCCAACCAATTTGTAAAAAGAGAATACCGTAAGGGTTGGACTTTAGGTTCATAATTAATATTAAAATATAAAAAAATGAAGAAATACATATTATCTGCAATGCTTTTATGTGCTGTAACACATATCGCAAGTGCACAAAAAGGATTTAAACCCTTATTTGATGGAAAAACTACAACCGGATGGCATACTTATAATAAAGCTACAGTAGGGAGTGCATGGGATGTTCAAGATGGAGCATTACATATGAGCCCAGCTAATAAAGGTAAAGATGGTGGTGGTGATCTAGTAACTGATAAAGAATATAGCAACTTCCACTTAAAACTTGAGTGGAAGGTTGCCCCAAAAGCCAATAGTGGGATTATTTTCTTTGTACACGAAGACAAAAAATATGGTCAAACTTACCTTACTGGACCAGAAATGCAAGTATTAGATAATGACGGCCACCCAGACGGAAAAATAACCAAACATAGGGCAGGTGATCTATATGACATGGTAAAAAGTACATCTGAGCCTGTAAAGCCAGTTGGAGAATGGAATAAAGCTGAAATCATTAGTAATAAAGGCAAATTAACATTTATTTTAAATGGCGTTAAAGTGGTAAATACTACTGTTGGAGATGATAACTGGAAAGCCTTAATTGCTGGAAGTAAATTTGCCAACTGGGAAGGTTTTGGAACTTACACAACTGGTAAAATTGCCCTTCAAGATCATGGAGATGAAGTATGGTATAAAAATATAAGTATCAAGGAACTATAATCAGATGAATTTAACCATTCGAATTA
>DATJDT010000458.1:0-3281 GCA_035497275.1 Pedobacter sp. | reverse complement strand
GAACCGTATACTATGGATTATAAGGTAGAGTTTTTAATTCCAGGTAAACTTATTCGGATAGATTTTAAACTGGGCTTTAGAATTGAGCAGCGTGTTAATCTTTTGTACCGTAAAGTAGTGGAAGAATTAGTAAAGAATGGTGAAGTTGATATTACTAGTCAGTATACCTCTTTAAACAAACATAAAATAACAGGCGATTTCCGCTTTGTATTGTTAGAAAAACACCTCTCCAAGTTTACGAAACTGAGCTTTTACGAGCGTAGTATTATGGATTACTATTTTATGTTAAAGCATTTCAGCTTATCAGAAGAAACCAGTTTTGGATTGGATTCAAGCTATGTAGACGTAGAAAAAGTTCCGCTGATTTTTGTTACTCCAGAAGATATTGAGCTGAATAGGTTAGCGGTTTAACCGTCATTGCGAGGAACGAAGCAATCTCACTAACAGATTGCTTCGTTCCTCGCAATGACGAATGTGTTATGTTCGCAACGAATGCGTTATGCTCGCAACGAATGGTTTTATGCTCGCAATGACGATGATCAAAACTTCTAAACTTGTTGCTGCCCTAACTTGCTATGCTTAAATCCGTAGGCAAAATACACTATCAAACCTACAACTAGCCAGATTCCAAAACCTATCCAATTACTGATCCCAAGCTCGCACATCATATATAAGCAACTTAATAGCCCTAAAACAGGGATTAAAGAAAGGTTTTTAGTTACACAATAATAGCCAACTACTAAACAAATAAATAAGAAAATCCACATTGGGATTTTGTGCTTAAATAATGACCATCCGCTTTCAAACTTTTTATGGTATGAAATGCTAGACTTGTCAATAAATTGCGCATACTGTTCGTTGTTTAAGCTATTTAAATATGCCTCGGCATCAATTTGTTTGCCTTGCAAAACAACTGGGCTTGCGCTAATCTCTTGTTTCACAGTTTCCAGTTCAGTTGCATTTAATGAAGTAATAAATGTTACTGGCGAGTTTATTTGAGGAGTATTATTTAAAAATGCATTGCTCTCTACTTTGAACTTTGTAAATGCCAAAGCTAATACCGCGATAAATGCCAAAGGGATAATAAACTTTGAATTTATATAAGGAATCCTGAATTTACCCCTTTGTACGTCGGGTTTGTTTTGGAGCACTAATACACCGGCGCAAACCAATACAAAGGCGAATAAAGTACCTATAGAACAGAGGTCGGTCACAATAGTGAGGTTCATAAATAAAGAAGGAACCGCTACCACAAAGCCTACAACAATAGTTGCGAAAGACGGTGTTTTATATTTTGGATGGATTTTGGAGAAGGATTTCGGTAAAAGTCCATCTCTGCTCATGCTCATCCAAATACGAGGTTGACCCATTTGAAAAACCAATAGTACACTTGCCATAGCGAATACAGCACTCACGGCTATAATTCCACTCATTAACTTCAAATCTATTTGGTCAAATACGAATGCTAAAGGATCGCCAACTGCTAAAGTATCAGATTTAACAATACCTGTAAGTACCAAGGCAATGGCAACATATAAGACAGTACAAATGATAATTGCCCACATCATCCCTCTAGGCAAATCTTTTTGCGGGTTTTTACATTCTTCCGCCGTAGTAGAAATGGCATCGAAACCTATGTAGGCAAAGAATACTGCAGAAACCCCTTTTAATATACCCGATACACCATTTGGAGCAAATGGATTCCAATTTTTAGTGTCAATATAGAAAACGCCTACAGCCAACACCAATAAGATGACAGCTAATTTAACAACCACCATTGCATTACTAGCATTTCTTGATTCTTTCATGCCCCTGTAAACCAACCAGGTAATGAAAATGATAATACCAAGTGCAGGTAAATCTGCAACTAAATGAAAATTGCCAATTTTGGGTGCAGTTAACCACGCTTGGTTGGCAATGCCGGTGGCATCATCTAAATTACTGATGCTTTTTCCCGCACTGATTAATGCTTCAGCATGTTTATGCCCATTAAAGGCAGTTAAGTAATCCATTGTTGCCCAGGTAGGGATGTTAATTCCGTCAATGCCGAGCGCAGGTATTCGAATGGAAGAAAGGAGGCCAGTGAAATAATCAGACCAGGATATGGCTACTGTAATGTTGCCAATTGCATATTCCATAATAAGCGACCAACCGATGATCCAAGCCACCAATTCGCCAAAAGCTACGTAAGAATAAGTGTAAGCACTTCCCGAAACAGGAACCATTGAAGCAAACTCTGCATAGGCAAAAGCTGCAAAACTACAGGCAACTGCAGTAAAAATGAATAGGAATATAACGGCAGGCCCGCCATCAGCACTTGCTTTACCAATAGTACTAAAAATACCAGCACCAATAATAGCAGCAATGCCGAAGGCAGTTAAATCCCTTACTCCTAAAGTTTTATGAAGAGACGAATTATGGTCACCATATCCCTTTGCGGCATCTTCTAAGATTTTACTGACTGATTTTTTTCTGAATAGCTTTTCGAACATACATTAGTTAGTTTGTCCAAACTTAAAAAAAAAATATCAGTTTTATTTGGGTAGGGGTCTAAGCTTAGTGTTTTTTATCGCTTGTATCTGCGTTCCTGAAAAATGTTAGCGAAAATGCAGTAGCAAATATTGCTACACAAAGTACTGCTATACTGATTAACGGCAATAAATTTCCTGTGATTTCGTGTTGTTCCATGTATTTGTTTTTTTTGCTAATTTATTAATTTTGAAGAGGAGTTGCAAGCAGCAGTTTATTGGTTGGTGCATACTATACCGCCAATTGAAACCTATTAGCCCAATTTTTCTAATTCTTCTTTTACAAAGGTTGCTAATTCCTTCACATATTCAGCGCTAAAATCAAATTTAATGCCTGCAGTCTCATAAATTTCGTTCATAGGTTTAGTATAACCTAAGGCAAGTGCCGCTAAATATTGATCAAGTGCTTGCTGTGGGTTTTCTTTGTAATTCTTCCAAACAGCAATCGCACCTAGCTGTGCAATGGCATATTCAATGTAATAGAAAGGTACCTCAAAAAGGTGCAATTGTTTTTGCCATAGATTTCCAAATTGTTGTTCAAATCCTTCCCAGTCGGCAAACCCAGCTCCAAATCGACCATAAATCTGTTTAAATGCAGCTTCCCTATCAGCCGCGTGATGATTAGGGTTGGTGTAAATCCAGTGTTGGAACTGATCAATTACTGCCACCCATGGTAATGTCTTTAATACATCAACCAACTGCTCTTTCTTAGCGCGAATTAAATCCTCTTCTTTATCGAAATATATATCCCAA
>DATJDT010000457.1:0-2330 GCA_035497275.1 Pedobacter sp. | reverse complement strand
ATATGTTAAGTTCGAAGCAAACGAAAGATATTTCGAATACGCTGAATTTTAATGGTGATGTTAGCTTAACTCAAAAATGGAAGATTCAATTTCAATCTGGCTGGGATTTCAAAGCAAAAAATATCTCGCATACCTCATTTTCAATTTATAGAGATCTACACTGTTGGAATTTAAATGCAAGCTGGATACCGTTTGGTACTTATGCAAGCTATTCGGTTACCATACAGGTTAAAGAAGCCATATTGCAGGATTTAAAATTAAGTAAGAGAAAAGGATATTATACGAAGTATTAATATATAACTATGCTCGCAGAAATAATTACTATCGGAGACGAAATTCTAATCGGACAAATTGTAGATACCAATTCAGCCTGGATGGCTAAAGAGTTAAATAATATCGGTCTTAGCGTAAAGCAAATTACTTCAGTATCCGATGATGCAGCGCACATCGTGTCTGCATTGGATTCTGCTCAAACACGAGCAGATATTATTTTAATCACAGGTGGTTTAGGCCCAACAAAGGATGATATCACCAAATTAACTTTGTCGAAATATTTTAATATGCCTTTAAAGCAAGACAGGGTTACATTAGATCATATAACCTCGATTTTTGCTAGGTTAAACAGGCCAATGATAGAAGCCAATATTCGTCAAGCTGACGTGCCTGATGGATGTACAGTAGTACAAAATGCCAATGGTACTGCCCCATGTATGTGGTTTGAGCACCAAGGCAAAATTATTGTTTCGATGCCTGGTGTGCCCTTCGAAATGATGTATTTAATGGAAGAAGAAATTATTCCCCGTATAAAATTAGCCTTTAATTTGCCTTTTATTGTTCATCAAACTATTTTAACAGCTGGGCTTGGTGAATCATTTCTTGCGCAAGAAATAGCCGATATTGAAGACAGTATTCCAGCACATATAAAGTTAGCTTATTTGCCGAAATTAGGTCAAGTTAGGTTAAGGTTAAGTGGCTCGGGCAATGATGAGTTGTTATTGAAAAATGAAATTGCTACGATCACAAAACAGATTATTGACAAGATTGCAAATTATGTGGTAATAGCTGACGATGTAACTATTGAAAAAGCTATTCTGGATAAAATGAAAGCAAAGGGCTTAACTTTATCAACTGCAGAAAGCTGTACTGGAGGGTATATTTCTCATTTAATTACACAACATGCGGGATCTTCGGCAGTTTTTGCAGGCGGCGCAGTTGTGTATTCTTACGATTTAAAGGAATCTGTCCTGGGTGTAAAGAATGAAACGCTTAACGTATTCGGTGCAGTAAGCGAACAAACGGTGAAGGAAATGGCACAAGGTGCAATTTTACATTTTAAAACAGATTATGCAATTGCGGTAAGCGGTATAGCTGGCCCAGATGGAGGTATGCCGGGCAAACCTGTAGGGACCGTATGGATTGCTATTGCAAATAAAGAAGGAGTGCATGCTAAAGTGTTTAATTTTGGTGGGAAGAGAATTCAAAACATAGAGAGATCGGCTACTGCCGCATTTACATTTTTATTGAAATTTATAAATCAAGAGATTTAGCGCTTTTTAGATTAACTTCTATGCAAGCATAGATTATTTTCCTAGATAAAATGCGGAAAAAGGTGTAATTTTGCAGCCAATTACCTGATATAACTTTAGAATAAAATGGCTCAATACGAATTACTATTACCAAAAATGGGAGAAAGTGTTGCCGAGGCAACGATTATCAAATGGAATAAACAACCTGGAGATATGATCCAATTGGATGATACTGTTTTAGAAATCGCTACTGATAAGGTAGATTCAGAAGTGCCGTCGCCAGTAGCAGGTAAGTTGGTAAAACAGTTATTTAAAATTGATGATGTTGTGCAAGTCGGGACGGTTATTGCAATAATTGAAACAGATTCAGTTGGCAGTTCCGAGTCTTCGGCTGACAGCTTAGAACCAAGGGGTGATAGTGCCCAGTTGGTAGCAGACAGTGTTCAATTAGCTGTAGAGAGTTCACATGTGCCGGGTGTTGAGTTGCTGGCGCAACCAGTAATTGAAAATCAAAATTTTAAAAGTTCTGATCGCTTTTATTCGCCATTGGTTAAAAGCATTGCTACTCAAGAAAATATATCGACTGCAGAACTTGATCAAATTAAAGGAACTGGAGCAGAGGGACGTTTAACAAAAGATGATTTGTTAAGCTATATTCAGAGTAAGAACGGGGGTACATCAACCAAAGTTACCCAAATTGTAATGGATGCACCTTCGCCTATTGAAGAGACAGCTAGACCAACAACCAACAACGAACAACGAACAACTTCTGTTTCAGGAAGTGATGAAATTATAGAGATGGAT
>DATJDT010000456.1:0-9352 GCA_035497275.1 Pedobacter sp. | reverse complement strand
CACCTTTGTTATCAGTTTTTAAACCTAAATTTACCTCAATACGAGTTCGTTGATGTGGTTTTAATACATTGGTAAAGATGAATTTAGCAACGAATAAATAGCCAATCGCTAGTAAAGTAATAATGCTAATGCTAATTATTTTTTGCCTCCTTTTACGGTTATTATAAATAAAAAGTCCACCAATAAGCAGGATACTTGATATTAAAATAAAAGGACTTAAAAATAAGTTAAGCACAAAAAGCAACACCAATCCCCAGAATATGATCAGCAAATTGCCTGGTAAACCTTCTCGATATAATGGGAACATAAAAGAGAGAAAAACCAACATTGATCCTGCATCAGGTTGCAACATAATTAAGCCAATAGGGAGGCCAATAATACCTGCCGCAATTAGGATTGGTTTTAAAGTGTTAAGTTTTACGTTGAATGTACTAATGTAACGCGCCAAGAGTAATGCTGTTCCGAATTTAGCCAGCTCAGAGGGCTGTAGACTAAACGAACCAATTTGAATCCAAGCCTGATTGCCACCAATTTTTTTTCCGATAACTAGCACCGCCAATAGTAAAACAATGGTAAATCCATAGATCACGGGTGCAAATACACTGAAAAATTTGGCATCAAATAATAGAATAGACAGCCCCAAAACCAGCCCCGTGAATATAAAAATAAGCTGCTTTCCATATTCTGCAGCAAAACTAAAGGCAGCAGATTTGTCTGGATCATATTTAACCGAGAAAATATTTAAGAAACCAATCATACACAAAGCGATATAGATTAAGATGGTTATCCAATCTACATTAAAGAAAAAACGGTTGCTTTGCTGCTGCATTATCTTTTTGGTTTAATGGCTTGTTTAGTTGGAAGTATTGCTTTTGAGTTGGCCTTAATCGTTGGCGTTTTACTGTTATTTGGTAAGGGCTTCTTTGTGCTATCAGTTTTCGTTGTATCTGCTTTAACCACACGTTTAGGTTCCTTAACTGCAATTGCAGGAAGCAAATTATCAGCTTTATATTTTTCTATAGAACTGCCATGGATAAGTCGGCCACTTAGTGAATCAGTTAAATATTTTTCAGTAATATAACTTGCTATCGGTGCAGCATAAGATCCACCATATCCACCATTCTCAATAATTACTGCAATAGCAATTTTTGGGTTATCTCTTGGCGCAAAGCCAATAAATACCGAGTGGTTTTTGCCACCATTTTGTGAATTTTGTACCGTTCCGGTTTTGCCGCACATGATGATGTTTTGCAGCCGCGATTCGATTGCTGTTCCTGTGGAGGTATTCACTGCATCTTGCATGCCATCAATCACAGGTTCATAGTGTCGTGCATCAACACCCGCATAGTGTTTTTCTGTATATTTTTTATCGATAGGCTGATTACTGCCAATGGCTTTCACCACGTGGGGCTTGATATAATAGCCTCTATTGGCAATAATTGCCATAATGTTGGCCATTTGTAAGGGGGTAGTGGTAATCTCGCCCTGACCAATACCTACAGATAAAACAGTGTTATAGTTCCAGCGATTTTTATACATCCTGTCGTAATCTGCCTTTCTGTATAGCTTAAATGCTTTTTCCCCTGGAAAATCAATTCCCAAAGTATCTCCTATGCCAAACTTGCGTACTTTTTTCTGCCATTCTTCGTATGCAGCGCGTTGATTTTTGACGCCGTTTTTAGTCATCATTTTTGCGAAAATGTTAAAGAAATAGGTGTTGCAAGATCGAGATAATCCCCATCTCAAGTTCGTATTTAAATCGGCATGTTCACATTTAACTTTTCTACTACCAGACAAAAAGTAGCCGGGACAAAAGAAAGTTGTATGAGGGTCTATCACTCCATCTTGTAACGCAATAAGCGCATCTAATGGCTTAAAAGCTGAACCGGGTGAATATCTGCCAGATATTGGTCTAACAGTTAACGGGCGATATGGGTTTTTATAAAGCTGGGTATAATTTTTACCTGTTTCCTTTCCAATCATTTTGTTTGGATCGTAACCTGGACTACTCACAAAGGCTAAAATTTCACCAGTACTAGGTTCAATCGCCACTAAGCTTCCAACCTTATTGGCTAATAATTCTTCTCCTAATTTTTGAATGCGACTATCTATGGTAGTTACTAATTCCGCTCCAGCAATGGCTAGTGAATCTAATTTTCCATCAGCATAACTTCCCTGCGCAACATTTTTATTGTTATAAAGGATATGTTTAACGCCTTTAGTTCCTCTTAGAAATGGCTCATAAAACTTTTCGACCCCACTTTTTCCAATATCATCCCCAGGTTTGTAATAGCCTTCATACTTTTCGATTTCGGGTGGCGATACTTCCTTTACATAGCCTAAAAACTGACTTGCTATGCTATCTGGATAATAGCGGATAGTTCTTTTTTGCACATAAAACCCTCGATAATTTGGGAGTTTCTCCTGCAACGCGGCATAGGTTTCTACGGATAATAGTTTTTGAAAAATAGATGCTCGGAAACGAGAATAGACAATTGCTTTACGTAGTTTTTCGCTATACTCAGCCGTATCGATCCCTATAATTTTGCAAAGCGATAAGGTATCGAATGGTTTCACCTGGTTTGGGATTACCATCAAATCGTAGGTAGGTTGATTTTGTGCCAGAACCTTGTGGTTGCGGTCAAAAATAACACCACGTGCCGGAAATACATATTGTTTACGTAATGCATTACTATTGGCATCTAAAAAGTATTTATCAGTGGCAACCTGCATATAAAACAGCTTGCCCAATAGGATAAGTGCAATTAGGATAAATAAGCCTTGAATAATGTATCGTCTATTAAACAATTGATCCATTAGTTCGATTTTCTATTATGAAAGATAAATTCTGTTAGCAATATGGTAAAGAACGTAAAAACAGCGCTTAGCAGTGTTCTTCCAGTCGTATAACCAAACTCTGTTAACTTAAAGGCTTCTAAAAAGAACACCACTACATGATGTGCTACAATGCATAGGATGCTATATAAGGTAAACCATTTTAAACCCATATTTCCTAAAGAAGGCTCGGGCTCGTCTAACGATTCTCTGTTTAAACTAATCGAGATAAATAAAATCCTTACAAAGGCAAGTGCAACACATGCGGCAGTATGAACGCCTAATGTGTCGTAAAAAGCATCGATCGTTAAACCTGTAGCAAAGGCTAAAATGTATAGGATTAAATTTGGAATGTTAAACGGAAGAACTAAAATGAATAAGATATAAATAAATGGTGTTGATAAATTATAGAACCCAATATTGCGCAGTAAAAAGATTTGCACAAATAAAAGCACAATCCATCTAAATAGGTTTATAAAAATAGCTTTACTGTTCATTTGGCAATTTAGCTTCTAAAATTTTTTGTTCCAATGCTAACCTATCTTTAATAATGTATACATATTGGAGGGTACTAAAATCATTGAAAAGATCTATTTCTAAAGTCATAAAGCTATCTCCTGTAGTAATTTGCGTATTGCTAATTCGCCCAACAGCAATTCCTTTTGGGAAACCCCCTGCGCCTGAAGTGATAATAGTATCTTTTAAATTAATTTTATAATGGTTTGGAATTTCCTTTACGTAAGCCTTTTTGATGTCGAAGTTCCCATCACCCCATACCAATGATCCAAAGGCATTGTTTTTTTTGATCAGCACACTGATGAGCGTTTCTTTATTGAGCAAGGATCTGATGGTTGAAAAATTTGGAGAAACCTCCATGATAAATCCTACAACGCCAATTTGAGGAGAGATAACGGCCATGTCTTTTGCAATCCCATTATTACTGCCCTTGTTAATCGTAAGATAGTTATTACGAAGGTTAACAGAGTTTTTAATTACTTTCGCTGGTAGTAAAGTGTATTGTTGGTTATAAATAGTATCATTCACTTTTACCGTTTTGCTGCTATCTATATTTTTGATATTGAGCAATTCGGTTCTAAGCTTTGCGTTTTCGAGTGCGAGACTATCATTTACCTGGCCGAGATTTAAATAGCGTTTAATCACATTTAAGCGTTCATAAGCACTTCCAACTATTGAATTGGTAGAGTTTAAGGTCACGCTTCGTTGATAGGAATTGTTTTTAATACAAAGGAAAACACCAACCGTAAAGAAAATAATAAAGAAAAAGAATGCGTTATATCTGCTTATAAAAATCCAAAGGTTACGCATCTTAGTTGAAAGTTGAAGGTTGCATGTTGAAAGTTTGGGCTTGCAAGCCACAACTCACAACCTGCAACGCTGAATTATTGCATTAAAAATTTAAAACCGCCAATATTTTTTAAGGCTATCCCTGTTCCGCGAACAACTGCTCTAAGCGGATCTTCCGCCACATGCACTGGAAGCTTTGTTTTAGCGGCAACACGTTTATCTAAGCCACGTAGCAAGGCACCACCACCAGTTAAATAAATACCAGTCTGATAAATATCGGCCGAAAGCTCAGGAGGTGTAATCTCTAAGGCCTTTAGAATTGCTTCTTCAATTTTTGAAATCGATTTGTCCAAACAATGTGCTATTTCAGTATAAGAAACTGTAATCTGTTTAGGAACGCCAGTCATCAAATCTCTACCTTGAACGGCAAAATCTGCAGGAGGGTCAGCTAACTCAGGTAAAGCTGCGCCTACTTCAATTTTAATTTTTTCTGCGGTACGATCACCAATCATGATGTTGTGCTGGCGACGAATGTAATTCACGATGTCGGAATCGAAATTATCTCCCGCAACACGGATAGACTGATCGCATACGATACCAGATAAGGCAATAACAGCAATTTCGGTTGTTCCACCGCCTATATCGATGATCATATTTCCCATTGGTTCCTCTACATCAATTCCAATACCTACTGCTGCAGCCATTGGTTCGTGTATAAGATAAACTTCTTTAGCACCGGCAATTTCTGCACTATCTCTTACCGCACGCTTTTCAACTTCTGTAATGCCCGAAGGAATACAGATTACCATTCTTAACGAAGGGAACATCCAGCCTTTTCCACCATTTAGCATTCTAATCATGCCTTTGATCATAGCTTCAGCAGCATTAAAATCGGCAATTACGCCATCTTTTAATGGCCTAACTGTTCTAATGTTATCATGTGTTTTACCTTCCATTTGCATGGCTTGGCGACCAATGGCGATGATTTTGTTCGTCTGCCTATCAAAGGCTACTATCGAAGGTTCGTCTACTACTACTTTGTCGTTATGTATGATGAGGGTGTTCGCAGTGCCTAAATCTATGGCAACTTCTTGCGTAAACCAGTTAAATAATCCCATTGATGATTGTTGTATTAAATTAAGTGTACCTATACAATGTAAAAATACACCTTTTTATTGTATAAAAAATTAAAAATAAATTGCATAAAGTTTATTCATCTTATTCAAAATGAATAGAGCGCAAATTAAATTTTAGTGTTTGAAATGTCTAACACCCGTAGTAACCATTGAAATACCTTTTTGATTAGCCATATCAATTGAATCCTGGTCTTTGATAGAACCTCCAGGCTGTAATACTGCAATAATTCCAGCGTCAGCCGCTAACTCAACACAATCAGGGAAAGGGAAGAATGCATCAGACGCCATTACCGAGTCTTTCAGACTGAAACCGAACGAATCAGCTTTGACGATAGCTTGTTTTAAAGCGTCAACACGAGAAGTTTGGCCAACACCACTAGCGATCAATACATTATCTTTAACAAAAACGATGGTGTTAGATTTAGTGTGTTTTACAATTTTGTTCGCAAAAATCAGATCCTGAATGGAAGCATCAGATGGTTTGCGCTCCGTTACAACCGTCATTTGATCGGCAGCTTCTAAGCTTAGATCTTTATCTTGTTCAATTACACCATTCAATAAGGTTTTGAATTGCTTTTTGCTTAATTCAACCACATTACGCTGTAAAATAACTCTATTTTTCTTTGCTTTAAACAATTCAACAGCTGCTGGCTGATACGATGGTGCAATCAGCACTTCGAAAAACAAATTGTTGATTTCTTGTGCGGTAGCTAAATCAACCTCTTTGTTGGTAATTAAAACACCACCAAATGCTGAAACTGGATCACATGCCAGTGCATCTTTCCAAGCTTCCAAAACTGTAGGTCTAGAAGCTAAACCACACGCATTGGTATGTTTTAAGATGGCAAAAGTAGGTTCTGTAAATTCATCAATTAAACTAACTGCTGCATCAACATCCACTAAATTGTTGTAACTTAATTCTTTGCCGTTTAACTTAGTGAACATTTCATCTAAATTACCGTAAAAAGTACCTTGTTGATGAGGGTTTTCGCCATAACGTAGTGTTTGAGCCTGTTTTACACTTTGTTTGAAAACGTTAAGAGGCTCTTCAGTATTAAAATAATTAAAGATAGCCGTATCATAGTGAGATGATGTGTGGAAAGCTTCTTTTGCGTATGCTTTACGCTGTGCTAAAGTAGTTGTGCCATCTTGACCTTCCAGTTGCCCTAATAAAGTACTGTAACTATCTTTTGAAGCAATAATCACTACATCATTGAAGTTTTTGGCAGCTGCGCGGATTAAGGAAATACCGCCAATGTCAATTTTTTCGATAATCTCGGCATCCGTACCGCCAGCTTTTACTGTTTCCTCAAATGGATAAAGATCAACAATCACTAAGTCGATTTCTGGAATTTCATACTGAGCAATCTGAGCTTGATCGTCGCTTAAGTTTCTGCGATTTAAAATACCACCAAAAACTTTTGGGTGTAACGTTTTTACACGACCACCTAAAATAGAAGGATAGCCGGTTAAATCTTCAACAGCGGTAACAGGTAAACCTAAATCTTTGATAAACTGTTCGGTGCCACCTGTAGAAAATAGGGTTACACCTTGCTGTGCAAGATATTGAACAAGAGGAGCTAATCCATCTTTGTAATAAACTGAAATTAAAGCATTTTTGATCTTTATTGACTGACTCATTTGGGCTGTTATTTTAAGCCGCAAAGGTAAGAAAATGAGATGGTTTTTTGAGGAGGTTTTTTAAATAAAAATGAAGTTAAATGTCACCTGTAAAAAGAGACAGCAAAGATGTGTTAATTTTAGCCTACTTCTTGATCTTTTTAATGATGCTTTCTATTACTCTAGGGTAATGTAAATGCTCCAATTGCTGACCTTTGAATTTGATCATTTCAAGATTGTCGGTTTTATCAATTCGATACTTAGCTTGATAGATATACTCACCTTCATCGTAATTTTCATTTACATAGTGGATGGTTATACCACCTTCAGGCTCCTTAGCCTCCATGATGGCAAGGTGAACAAAATCGCCATACATGCCCTTGCCTCCGTATTTAGGTAAAATTGCGGGATGGATGTTGATAATTCTTCCAGGGTACTCATTTAATAAGTTCTTAGGGATTAACCATAGGAATCCGGCTAGTACAATTAAATCGATATCCAGATTTTTAAGTAGATCAATAATGTTGTCGGTATGGTAAAACTCATGCCTATCGAAAATGTGAGAAGGGATTTCGAAGCTATCGGCACGCTGTAAAACATACGCGTCGGGATTGTTCGTTAACACTAAAGCTATTTCTACCTCTGCACTGCGTTTAAAATGCTCCATTAATTTTTGGGCATTCGATCCTGATCCTGAAGCAAAAATGGCGATACGTTTTTTCATTTGTAAGTTATTTGTTTTTCAAGGGTAATTTCCCCAAAAATAACATTTTAGCATTTGATTAAAAGACTTTTATGCTTTTTTAGGTCAAACAAAATAAAAATAACGTTTTTTCTAGCGACTAAAGATTGCAAAATGACGATGTGTTTATACTATTTACCAAACATAATTTCCTTAAAAGAAATATTAAGAGAGGCATCCCGATAGCAGCAACTGCGTTTGAACTGGTTTTAGGTAAGGTTCAAAGAAAACAATAGACATAGGATGAACGTAGGGGAATACTAAGTTGGTTTACCGTTTTTGTTTAAGTTAAAATTTGTATGCCCAGTATTTTCATCAATTTAAACAGATATCAATGCTTGATGGAAGGTAGTTTTTGACCAATCTAATAAGAAATAAAAAAATATTTCAAAAGCATTTTGCATTTTAAAAACATAAACTCTATATTTGCAGTCCGAAAATTAGTAAACACAGAAGATAAAAGGCTAAACAAGAATGGCAAATCATAAATCGTCTTTAAAAAGAATTAGAGCAAACGCGACAAAACGTCTACGTAACAGATATCAAGCAAAAACTACACGTACTTTTATCAAAAGATTACGTGCTGCTGAAGATAAAAAAACTGGTGCTGAGTTATTACCTAAAGTAATTTCTATGTTAGATCGTTTAGCTAAAAAGAATGTTATTCACAAAAATAAAGCTGCAAACAATAAATCTAAATTAACGAAATTCGTTAACGGTTTAAAATAGTCGCTTTTTTTTATTAACGATATAGAACGGGATAGTTTAATTACTATCCCGTTTTTTTTTGCGTCAAATCGGGCTTAAAATTTCCTATCTTTAAGCAAGATTAATCCATCCCTTTCATAGTTTTAATAGTTAAACCAGCAATTGGATGGAAAGTAGTGCTCAAAAATTAGGGATTAAAGCCTGGGCTGAAGCTGATCGGCCTCGTGAAAAATTGATTTTGAAAGGCTTGCGAGTCCTAACAGATGCTGAGTTAATAGCTATTTTGATTGGGTCGGGCAATAGAGATGAATCGGTAGTTGATTTAAGTAAGCGCATTCTCCGCTATTATCAAAACGACCTAGGGAGGCTTGCCAAGCTAGGTGTCAAAGAGCTTTCCAAGTTTAAAGGAATAGGGCCAGCAAAGGCGATCTGCATTATAGCTGCCCTAGAGCTCGGCCGTAGAAGGAATAGGAAAGAGAACGATAAAGTTCTGGTAAAAATTACCTCTTCAAAAGATGCCTATGAAATTTTTAAACCAGAATTGACAGATTTAGTACACGAAGAGTTTTGGATCCTCCTGCTTAATAGAGCACATCGGGTGATGGGTAAACAGCATATTAGCAAAGGCGGTCAGGCCATGACTATTGTAGATCCAAAAGTGATATTTAAAATCGCCCTCGAGCAAAATGCAGCAGCCATCATATTAGGGCATAATCATCCTTCAGGCAATCTTACACCCAGCCGCTCGGATATTACCATCACCAAAAAATTAGTAGAAGGAGGTAAAATGCTAGGATTGCCGGTACTAGACCATCTTATCTTAACTGATCAATACTTTATCAGCATGGCCGACGAGAGCTTGGTTGATTTCGGTTAATCAATTAACCAAGATTTATGTAAATTAGCACTCATATGAAAAGACTAACTACTTTATTGGCATGGCTTCTGTTGATCGGACCAGCGCTTTACGCCCAAAAAAATCAACCTATTAATGTTATTACCTATA
>DATJDT010000455.1:0-9005 GCA_035497275.1 Pedobacter sp. | reverse complement strand
AGCGATCAACGGTTTCCATTACATCTTTTTGCAAATAAAGTGGTTTTGGACCTTGTTTACCCTAAAGCTTGTGTCCGCCCAATACTAAAGGCGGGGATAATTAATCTACCAGGACTTTTGATACAGCTTTCGTTGATGGTATTTATCAATGTTTCTTGTAAAGTGGCTTCTGTGCTATGAAAACGACCACCATAAGTGGATTCGCATACCAAATAATCCACCTGAGGCAGAGAATCGGGGTCAACTAACACTGGATAATTTTTTCTGCCTACGTCTCCTGTAAAAGCTATTTTTCGAGTCTCACCATTTTCTGTAATCGATAAAATGATTGCGGCAGCACCGAGTAAATGGCCAATTGGGATAAATGTAACACTAATATCGCCGTTAATTTTAAATGGTTTGTGAAAAGAGATACTAACAAAGCGATCAACGGTTTCCATTACATCTTTTTGCAAATAAAGTGGTTTTGGACCTTGTTTACCTCTTTTGCTTCTCGAACGTTTGTGTAATTTGCTTAAGAATATGTTTACCGAATCAAGTAAGAGCAGCTCACTTAAATCGGCGGTAGGGGCAGTACATAGAATTTGACCCTCAAAACCCATTCTAATTAATGTAGGCAGGTTTCCAGAATGATCAATGTGGGCATGTGTTAAAATGACAACATCGATAGTCGCAGGATTAAAGGGAAAATATTGATTTTCTTCTTGATAGGTACCTTTTTCGTAATCTAAACCACAGTCAACTAAAATGTTGTAGTTTAAAGTTTGCAGTAAATGCATACTGCCTGTGACCTGTTGTGCTGCTCCCCAAACGGTTAGTTTCATCAATGTAAATTAAAAGCAGCAAGATATAGTTTTTTTTGTGAAGCGTGAAGCGTAAGGTGAGTAGCCTTGTCCTCACGCTGGGCTTTACTTCTTTTCTGGAGGAGTAGAAACGATTTCTCCAAACTCATTTACATAAGCCATCATGCTTTCTAAGTCTCCGCCTGTAGCGTTTTGTTGACGTTCTTGCTTACGCTCTAACTTTTCTTCCTTTTTCTTTTGTCTATTTTTTTCTAACTGTTTCTTCATGAAAGTAGCCTGGGACTTTGCCATAATAATATCGTATAAATTAAAAACTGACTGCTCTCTTAGGTTACCTTTTGTCGACCTTTTAACATCGTAAATGTTAATATGAATGGGTCTAAACTTTATATTTTATCCTAGCACAGCAACGGTAAAGCGGCTAAAGATGTGAAATGCTGAACAATAGGGTATTGATCAGTAGGTGATTAAATAGAGAATAGCACATTGATATTCCGTTAGTGCAAATGTAGGCAATATGACGCATATTATTATCTAAATAGTGTAATAATGACTTTTGTTAAAATTATTCTTATTCACATTTGTCATCTTTGGCATCATTTTTACATAGTTGTAGTTATACTAAATTAAAAAAACATGAAACGCATATTAATAATGATTACAATGGTTGCCGTGTTTGCATCCTGTAATAATAAGGCAAAAGAAGAAGCCTTGGCAAAACAACAAGCCATGGTTGCTGTTAGAGATAGTTTAAAATTAGATAGCTTTAAAAGAGCCGAAGTTGCAGAAAAGGAAAGGCTGGTGGAAGAAAAGCATCAGGCCGAACTTGCAGCAGCAAGAAGAAGCAGTAGTAGTAATTATTCATCAAGTGGTTCGAGCACTAGTACAAATGCAGGTACTTCAACCAGTACCAAGAAAAAAGGATGGAGTTCTGCAGCTAAAGGAACTGCAATTGGTGCAGGGGTAGGTGCTTTGGGTGGTATCTTAATCGATAAAAAAGACGGACGCGGTGCCATTATTGGTGGCTTAGCGGGTGCTGGTGCGGGTTATGTAATTGGTAGGGAGAGAGATAAAAAAAGCGGTAGAGTTCAACCTAAGAACTAAAAAGACATAAAGAGAAAAGGCCCTGAATAATTTCAGGGCCTTTTTTTATTACAAACCTGCGCCAAATGCAGGCGCATTTTTATCATACCAAATTCTTTGCGTATTTAAAGTTTGTACATCCTGTGCGAGCGGTGTAAAACCCTGTTCCTGTAAAGCTTTTTGCCAGTTTGTCCGGTTCACCTCACCAGGATCATTTGTCCAGAAACGACGTGGAATTACTTCATTAAATACTTCTCTTTTATAGTAGGTGGATGTATTTTTAGGATATCCTGTTCTACGACAAAAAACAAAAGCTTCTGTAGGGTTGCGGTATAAATTAAGGTATTGCTGTATATAGATCTTTTCTAGATCGCCAGTTCCGTTAAATTTAACTTGTGCGTTATTCAAGTAATTATTGATTTCTGTTGTTCCATCGCCAGTATAAGCTGTAGTTGATGCTGCTGCAACCGCAATGTTGTTCATTGTTTTAATGGAAGAGGTAATACCTTTTTTATACCAATCTTCTGCAGTACCGTGTGAGCCTCCATTTGCATAACCTTTCTGAAGGAATTCTGCAACAAGTAGACAAGATTCTGCATTACTCACCATCACATCTGTAAATACACCAGTTGTATTTCCATTAAATCTAGGTGCAAAGAATTTTCTGTTAATCCTGGAGATTAAGAAATACTTGGTCGTACTATTACCTACTTGAAAAGGATTTTTGATGTATGCAGCAAAAGCAGGGTTAGTTGTCCAGTCAGCTGGTCCTCCCTGATACATAATTAATGGGTCGTTGATATCAATAAATGAAGGAAGTGTTGCGCCATTTTGGGCCAGCACAGTTTTGAAATTTCCCTGCAGATCATTTTTATCATAATATACCGGTAATCTTGGATCATTTGCGGCTTTTAAGAACTTGATAATAGAAGTTGTTGCATAACGCGGAGATCTGTAATCAATATCGCTTGCCGGAGAAAAGTCGACACTCGAGTACGTTAACTGTGCATCATCAGTGCTAATGGGACCTATTGCATTATTCATTACCTGCTGAAAAATTTCCTTTGTTTTAGCTACATTTGGGTTCTCTAACCTTGCGGCAATACGAAGTTTTAAGGTATTGGCCAGCATTACCCATTTCGCCCAATCACTTTTATAATAGATATCGTATGAGCCGAAACTTTGTTGAGCGGGCAAAGAATTATTCGCCAATACAGCTATGGCTCCATCCAACTCCTTTAACCAGGTATTGAAAAGTGCTTCCTGGTTATCAAATACAGGGTTGTAGACGCCATCATATCTGCCCTTAATAGCTTCCGTATAAGGAATAGAACCATTCATGTCGGTTACCTTAATTCCTTGTATAATCTGTAAGATATAAGTGGCAGCAGCCATTTTCTGATAAGCATCCTTATCGGTCTTCATCGCTATCTGTCTTCTGATTTCGAACAGGTTGGGCAATATGGATTGGTAAAAAGCATTATATCTGGAATTTACATTGTTAGATATCTCATAAGGATCGGAGGTGACATGCTGCGTAAAACGCCAAAATTGTTCCATGCCTTCCCAAACCCATTCTGCGCCTTGGTAAGTAGCCAGTCTGTCTTCTGAATAGCTAAATAGGAATTTTACATCTGGTACAGTAACACTATTTGGGTTGGTATTGATAGTTCCAAAGTCCTTTTTGCAAGATATGATGCAGGCTATGCAGGTTATCACTACTGTGAGTTTTATATATATTGATAATTTTCTCATGATCTGAATAAATTAATTTTTAAATGAACGTTTTAGAATGATGCCCTCACCGAGAAAGTGATAGATCTTACCATTGGCAAAAATCCATTTTCACCTGAATAAGCAGTGTTATTTGAATTATTGGATGCTGGATTAAAGTTTAACGGAAGCGTATGATATAGGTATAATAAATCACGTCCAACAGCAGAAAGAGACAAGCCATTCAGCTTCATTTTTTCATAGATATTTTTGGGGAAGTTGTAGCTTAACCCAACTTGGCGCAATGATATATACGAATTTTCTTTAATCCAATAATCCGAAACGCCAGTAGAGGAAGAACCATAACGATAGTAAAATTGAGGAGCATGTGATGGTTCTACAAAGCCTTTATCATAAGCCTCCTGAAAGGTCATCCCGCCAACGTTAACCTGACTGCCATTTGGTTGGGTAATCATTTGTCCAGTTGGGAATACTCCATCAGGGATCATTCCATCGTCATATTGGATGTTGTTAAATTTACTAATCCAAGTAATCCCACCATTTGCAGCATCTCGTCCAGCTAAAGTATTTGCTAAAGCACCTGTATGTGTACCAAAACGATAAGAACCCATTACAAAATCACCGCCAATTTTAGCATCGATTAAAAAATTAAGGCTAAAATTTTTATAGGTGAAGGTGTTATCAAAGCCACCTCTAAATTTAGCATTGATATCACCTATATCTTGAAACTGATTACTTCTTGCAGGAAATGCAGTTCTGCCATCACTACGCCACGAAAGAATTGGCTTTCCATTTCTTGGATCATCAATATTCTTTCCGTTTGAATCTTTTGCTTGGAACTTAGCAGAATTAATTTGACTCCGTAATGTGCCATAAGATTTACCAACAACGGCCCAAGTGCTTACTTCGGTAATATCTGCACCAAGATTAAGCTCCGTTCTTCCAGGATAAAGCTCAAGGATCAAGTTCCTGTTTCTCGAGAAATTTAACGCTGTATTCCAACTAAAATTCGTTGATTTTACAGGTGTCGCATCAATTGCTAATTCGATACCTTTATTTTGGATGTTCCCGGCATTGATTAGAATTGCTCCAACGCCCGATTCAACTGGTGTCCCGATATTGAGGATTTGGTTTCGTGTATTATCTTGATAGAGACTCAGATCAAAACCTAATCTATCTTTAAGAAAACGCATTTCCATTCCAATTTCTTTAGAGATTTTTCTTTCGGGCTTAAGGTTGAGTTGATTTACAGTACTGCTATTGTAGGTAGAGATTGGCACGCTTCCGCCATTTGCATTGGTAAATCCATTGATCAAAAAGCCAGAGTTAAGGGTAAACGGTGCAGTATCGTTGCCCAGTGCCGAGATATTGGTTCTCAATTTTCCAAAGCTTATCCATGAAGGAAGTGTTTTAAAGGTTTCAGAGAATATCCAGGATAAACTGGCTGCTGGATAATTATAAAAGTTGTTTCCTGTTCCATCTGAATAAGTCAGCGCTGACGACCAATCGCCACGCCATGTTGCCTGAAGGAACAACATATTTTTATATCCTAAATCTGCACTGGCATATACTGAATTAAAATTCTTTTTACTTAAAACGCCGCCATTAACAGTTGCGGGATTTACAGAGTTTGAAAGAAAGAAACCTCCAGGATACAGTAATCCTCCGCTGGTTGAACTGTTTTCAAAATCAATCCTATTACGTTGAGATTCACCGCCGATATACCCATTAAGTGTAAGATCCTTACTGATGTCCTTATTCATTATTAACATTGCCTTTAAGGTATTAGTTTGCTTGTTACTAAAGCCCAAACCATAAGAGCCTCCCGTAAAGTTCACGCCTAAACCTAACTCAGTGGTTTCAGTTTTGGTGTAAATATTATTGAAATTGCCTTCAAGCACTAATTTTGCCCAATTGGTTAATTTGGCTGTCAAAGCAGCACGCCCTCTAAACAGTTGTTCATTTTGGGTGTAATTATTATTATAAAGTGTATACCAGAACCTTGCTTCTGGAGCAAAATTGGTTTCATTCGGATTGTTAGGATCGGGTGCGCCGCCTAAAATGCTCGTATATTTATCAGGTTGGATCCAATAGTTCGTATCATAGTTGCGTGGTAATACCCAAGTATACATGTGGCCAAGGTTGAAAGAACCAAATGCATCGAGCCCACCCAATCGTGGCGGATTTTTTCCTGTAAAATTAGTGTAGGCAATACTCGCATCAAGGCTAATAGCTTTATTGAAATTATGGGTAGCTCGAAGATCGAATGCATTTTTTTTAAGATTATTGTTTCTTGTTACCCCTTTTGCATCATTATGGTTGTATGTTAATCTGAATGTTGAATTTTCTGTACCACCTTCAATTGCAGCATTTGTATTGTGCCCTATTCCATTTTGAAAAGCGTCGAGAAAATTATTCGGCTGGGGCAAGAACTTCGTTAAAGTGCCATCATAATTGATCACTTCTTGTCCCGACATTCTTGGTCCCCAGTTTTCTAGCTCTCTCCCAATTTGCCTATCAATATAGGGTTTTCCGGTAATCGGGTTAACTGGGAAAATTTTTGTTGTCCAGTTATCTGCTTTATAGTTTGGATCTCTATTATCCGTATAAAATGCCCCTACAGATCCGCCTCCAAATTCATTTTGAAAATCAGGTCCTGCATAAGGATCAGAAATATTGGTGGCATGATTCACTGTTATTCCAATACCGCTTCTCAATGATCCTTTTTTTGTGGTAATCAATACTACACCATTAATGGCTCTCGAACCATATAAAGCTGCGGCGGCCGACCCTTTTAAAATAGATACTGTTTCGAAATTATCTGTATTTAAATCTTTAAGGTCATTACCAAAATCTCTGCCTGTGCCATTAAACACATCGTTATCCATGATTACTCCGTCAACAACAAATATAGGTTGGTTGTTTTTGCCAAGAGTCGAGTTTCCACGGATCAAAATTTTTGCATTTCCAAATAAACCACCTGCACCTTGATCAATCTGCACCCCGGCTACTCGTCCCTGCAAGGAGTTAATGGGATTCACTTCATTTGATTTGGCGAGTACGTCGCCCTTAACTTCGGTAACCGAATAACCGAGTTGCCTTTTTTCCTTTTTAATGCCTAAAGCCGTAACAACTACTTCATTCAATGCTCTTGTATCTTCTAACAGGGTAACATTGATGGAGGCATTATTGCCTATAGCAACTTCTTGGGGAGTAAACCCAATAAAAGAAAACCTAAGTGTGGCATTTGTATTCACCCGGATCGTGAATTTGCCATAGTTGTCTGTAGAAGTAGCTGTTGTGGTTCCTTTTTCAAGAACACCTACTCCAGGCAGTGGGGTGCCAGCCGCGTCTTTGACAATACCAGTAATTGTCTTTTTTTCCTGCGCAAATACTTTTGCAGTACATGAAAATGCTAGGAAAATGATAAGTAATAATTTAAGATTCATAGATAATTTATTTAGTGTTAACTTATGGGAGATGAACCAATATGGTCTATACCTAAGTTAAGAAAAAAATGAAATAAATAAATGACTATTTTATTAATTCGAGATGAAATTAACTTATAGTTATCTCTGTTTTCGTGGTTAAATTAGTCAGTCGTTTTTCGTGAAAAAGAAAAAGGTAAGTTATCTTTGGACTAACTTTAGCGAACAAATAATTTTAATTTTTGTTATAGCATACAAAACCTTAGTGATGAAAACGGATCTAGTAGAAATTTTTCAAACCATTAGAGCAGAAATGCAGCCTTATGCGGCAACAGGTTTTGATGCTAGAGTAAACTCTGAAACTGCTTATGATCTTTGGAGTGAAAAAGAAGTAGTGGTTGAAGGCAGAAAAAGAACTGAAGTTTATTTCGCCGGTGTGGTGATTAGAAAAGATTATGTTGGTTTTTATTATATGCCAGTTTACGCAGAGCCCGAAATTAAAACTATCTTTCATCCTTCGTTACTTAAGCTGTTAAAAGGAAAATCATGCTTTCATATTAAAGCACTCGATGACATTCTTTTAAATCAAATTTCTGAGGCACTGGCTGCGGGGTTTAAATTATATAAACAGAACGGGTGGGTATAAAACTTCTGTGGCAACAAAATGTATTAGCTGCAGTTAAAGAGCTAAACAATACAGCACATTTTATCGATAACAGTACCTATGAAATAATAGCATGTAGCGCTAAATTATATCTGCATTTGGTTTCTTTAACCAATAATTTTAATCCTACTGATTTAATTAAACTTCAAGAAAGCTATCAGCAAGAGGGAAAATTGTTGGTTCATCTATGGGAGGATATTTGGCGATTAAATTGTAAAGGTGTGTTAAGCAGGGCAAAATCATTTTTAGGTCTGAATAAAACTTTACACGCTCGTAAAGCAATGCTAGTAGAATTAGATTCATTGCAAGCCGCTAAGTTCTTTAATGACACTCACTTACAAGGTTTTGTAAGGGCAAAATACTATTATGGCTTAAGGGTAGACAATGAATTGATTGCCATGGCCGGGTTTAGTGAGCTAAGACCTATGAAATCAAAAGGTGTGGGATATACCTCCGCAGAGTTAATTCGCTTTGCCTCGAAAGATGGTTATACAATTACTGGTGGCTTAAGTAAATTGATCAAACATTTCGTGAAGATTAAAAAACCTGATGACTTGATGTCTTACGCTGATCGCGATTGGTCGCTCGGAAATGGATACCACCAGTTAGGTTTTCAACTTACATCCATAACCGACCCAGCCTATTTATATGTGGAACTAGCTAGCTTGCAAAGGTATTTTGCCCACAGATTACCGAAGAGAATTTTAACTGACTTCAATGCGCAAAAAGAATTAAATTTGAAAGAGTATTTAGCGAAAAATGGCTTCAAAGAAGTATTCAATACTGGTAATTTAAAATATCATCTATACGTTTAATGGAACAAAATTCGCTATTGATAATTTTAGGGGCTACAGCATCTGGTAAAACTAGCTTAGCTATTGAATTGGCTAAGTCGTTAGGAACAGAGATTATCAGCGCTGATAGCCGCCAGATTTTTAAAGGTATGGATATTGGGACAGGCAAAGATTTAATAGAATTTGAGCAAGCAAAAATCCCATTTCATTTAATCGATATTCGTGCAGCAGGAGAGAGTTATCATGTGAATGCCTTTAAGCAGGATTTTTATAGGGCATTTTGCGCTATCTCTGGTCGACAAAAAATACCTATTTTATGTGGAGGTACAGGCATGTATATCCATAGTTTGTTGCAAAATCATGAGCTTACTGCGGTACCAAAAAATGAGAAGTTAAGATCAACACTTCAAGAGCTAGACAAGTCTCAACTTATAGAAAAGATAAAAACTTATCCCGACGATTTAACCGCCCATGCTGATTTATCCTCCTCTAAAAGACT
>DATJDT010000454.1:0-6037 GCA_035497275.1 Pedobacter sp. | reverse complement strand
CCAAACTTTACCGTAACCAAGATTGACTCTGCAAGCGGGAAATTTGAAACTCGAAATGCCTTAAGTGCACCTATGGGCATGGGATTTGAATATTTAACGCCGAAAGATGACGAAAAAATAAAAGGCGGACCAGTAACGATGTATAAAAAGCGTTACGACATGTTCGAAGATGTAAAAGAAGCAACGGTTCATGTGAGCGAAAAATTAAAAGCCAAACCTGTTCCTGCTGGTAAATATGATTTAGTTTTAGATCCATCACATCTATTTTTAACGATTCATGAGTCGGTTGGTCACCCTACAGAGTTAGATCGTGTGCTAGGTTATGAAGCCAACTACGCGGGCACTAGTTTCTTAACGCTAGATAAATGGGAAAGTAAGAAATTCAACTTTGGTAGCGATCAAGTGGATGTAATTGCCGATAAATTGGAAGTTGGCTCACTTGGGGCGGTTGGCTATGATGATGAAGGTGTTAAATGCGGTACCTGGGATATCATTAAAAAAGGGATATTAGTAAACTATCAAACTATTCGCGATCAAGCGCATATCTTAGGCTTAAAAGAGTCTCAGGGATGCTGTTACGCTGATAGTTGGGATAGCATCCAGTTTCAGCGGATGCCTAACGTGTCATTGGCTCCAGATAATACTGCATTAACGGCAGCAGAAATGGTTAAAGACGTAGAAAAAGGAATTTATATGTTCGGTCGTAATTCGTATTCAATAGATCAGCAGCGTTATAATTTCCAGTTCAGTGCACAATTAGCCTATGAAGTTAAAGATGGAAAAATTGTAGGTATGTTTAAGGATGCCGCATACCAATCAAATACCCAGGAGTTTTGGAATGCCTGTGCTAAACGCTGCGGTAAAAACGATTATCGCCTGGGCGGAACATTTTCGGACGGAAAAGGACAACCAAGTCAGGTAAGCGCAGTATCACATGGTAGTGCTACCACCCGTTTTAATGGTGTTAAGGTTATTAATACTGGAAGTAAGCTAGGGTAAATTATACCACCACGGGTGGTATAATCTCATCTGATGTTTCGGCTAATTCCTTTACTTTAGCCAGTGCTTTTGGCCACATGCCGGCAAACATGTCAATCATTTGTTTATTTTTCTCCGACTCATCCATTTCCATGAAGATGTGCAAATTGGTTTTACCACCTAAATCGGTTAGCGTATAATTTTCTTTGGCACCGGCCCACATTTTTACATGCTCGCTCTCGTAATCTTCTACGCCATTATCGTACATTCCCAAATGCTCGATAGACATGTATTCATTCGGCACATTGTCGGCAATCCTAGAAACCATTCCCCTGTTGCTGTCATCTATGAACAAAGCTTTACTTCCTTTTTGCCAATCAGTTTCTGCCTTCGATCCCTCACTGAAAACAGTAGTCCACATTGGATATGTTTTTTCTCCAAAAAGTACCTCCCATACTTTTTCTCTTGGTGCATTGATTTCGATATTAAAGTCCATTTTTGATAAGTTAAATTTACAAAGCTTTTATTATTAACAATTGGCAGCGCTAAATGATGATATAAAGTTGAACTTTTTTTAGTTAAAAACTCAGGTAAAAGAAGACAATTAGAGGGGGGATATGCGACAGTTCTGCTAGCTATCTGTTTATGTAAAATATCTAACGCTGATGATGCGGATTTTGATGAAGGCTATGTTACAATAAAACTAGCAAACCTTTTTGCTTTGGATTTAGTAATTTTGTTTACCCATCTCAATTTAATGATAATTACGATGTAGATGTCTCTAGTTTATTTGTATAATATATTTTAAAATCATGAAAAATCTATATTTAATTCTTGGATGTTGCATAGTACTTTTTTCTTGTAAAAAAGAAGATCAAGGTGCTGGACATTTTGATATTAGTGTTGGATTTGTTTATCGTGATGTCAACAATGTAGATTTATTAGATCCCAACACAGTTAGTATCTATAAAGAGGCTGATATTGATATCTATTGTTTGACAAATGCTGGAGAGAAGAGAAGAATATATAGGGCTAATCTGGATCGACCTGAAATGTTTAAGGTTGAGCATCAAGGCAATGAGCTTGGTTATGTGCTTACTTTAGGTTTTGGTCCCGATGGTGATTGTTATGACCAAAATAATAAGGCAACGATGTATATCAGATATAAGGATGGCTCAGAGGATACCTTAGTAGGTGAATTTAATAGCGATAGAGGTAATGGCTATACTCAATTAAAGAAACTATGGGTTAACAATAAGCTAGAATGGAGCGGATATCCTGCTAGTAAACTTAATCTTGTTTTAAAAAAGTAGTTCTCAATTGCATTCAGTATAATGCATAGCTTTTAATATAGAACGATTCTTGCTTTACACATTGATTCTCAATATATTCGTATAGGCTACCTAAGAATACTGAATGAAGAAACTCTACCCAATTTTACTGTGCTTATTTGTCATGCTTGCTTTTAAGCGAGATGATCCTAAATCACTTGCTAAGGTGGGTAAATTCGTATTGCCTAAAGGGGTAACCGCTGCTGATTATCTCCCTAACACCCTTATTATCAAGTTTAAAAAGTCGGCCACTAAGCAAACAAACAGCATAGCTTCGAGTGCTAGAACACAACTTAGTGCACAGGGTGTATCTATTACGAGCTTGAATAGGTTATTCCCAAATGCGGTAAGATCGGTCGGCACCCAATCGCTCGCTCAAAGCCCATTGCCTGATTTAGGCGATTTATATGTGGCAAAATATGAAGGTAATCAAAATATTACAGGCGTAATAAATGCCCTATTAAAGGATGAACAAATCTTATATGCTGAGCCAAGTTATATTTATAAAACCTCCTATGTGCCCAATGATGCCAATTTTACCACCCAGAGCTATTTAACAAAGGTACAAGCTTCGCAAGCTTGGGATGTTTTACGAGATGCTAGTTCGGTTATTATCGGTATTGTAGATTCCGGCTCCGATTTACAACATGAAGATCTGGCGGCTAATATTTTTATAAATACGGCCGATCCTGTAAATGGCGTAGATGATGATAATGATGGTTATGTAGATAATTATTATGGATGGGATTTTGTTGGAAATTCGGCGTCGACTATGATTCCAGATAACAACCCCGATGTAACCAGCGATACTACTGAACACGGCGTGCACGTTAGCGGCATTGCAAGTGCTGTTAGTAACAATGGTAAAGGTGTTGCAAGTATTGCCTTTAATGCCAAATTAATGATCATTAAAACTGGTGCCGATAACAACGGTAAGAGTATTTATAAAGGATATGAAGGCATAAAATATGCTGCTGATCATGGTGCAAAAATAATCAATTGCTCCTGGGGCGGGCCAGGTGGTGGGCAATTTGGACAAGAGATGATAGACTATGCTGTTGCAAAAGGGAGCTTAGTTGTTGCAGCTGCGGGAAATGAGGGAGACGAAGTGCCGGGCTATCCTGCGGCTTATAAAGGAGTGCTATCTGTGGCCTCTGTGACCAATAATGATGTAAAATCTAGTTTTTCTAGTTATGGTTATTCGGTTGATATTTCGGCACCTGGTACTTCAATTTACAATACGCTGAATGGGAGCACCTATGGCTTTTTAAGTGGTACGTCGATGGCATCGCCAATGGTTGCCAGTGCGGCGGCATTGGTTAAGGCAAAATATCCAAATTACAATGGTTTGCAAATAGGAGAGGTTTTAAGAACAACAGCTGATCCAATTGATGTTGCTAATCCAACCTATGCAAACAAACTTGGTAAAGGAAGATTGAATGTTTTTAAAGCTTTAACACAAACTACTTCTTCTGTTCGTTATCAACAAATTGCGATAAGTGATCAAAGTAATGGCAGTCGTTCAGCTGGAAATGAATTGGCGCTGAGCTTAGATTTAAAGAGCTTTTTATCTCCAGTTAGTGGGCTTACTGTTGATATTTCGACTACGAGCCAATATGTGCAAATTTTAAATTCGAGTATTGCTGTCGGCAATATGGGAACATTGGAAACTAAGACAAATGTTGGTCCTGTAAATGTAAAAGTACTCGCTAATACACCGCAAAATCAAGATGTTACTTTTAAAATTACCTACACCGGAAATGGGGGTAGTTATGTTGACGCAGAATTTTATATCGTTACCGTGGCCCTAGACTATTTAAACGTAACCGTTAATAAAACGAGTACAACTTTTAGCTCAAATGGCAGGGTGGGGTTTAGCAAGGGCGATGCACAAGGTGGTTTAGGTTTTATTTATAAGGATGAACCTATGCTTTTTGAAGCAGCCCTAATGATTGGAAAATCGGCAACACAGGTTTCGAATAACGCTAGGAGTGAAGGCAATTACAGTGAGGATTTTACTAAACTGATCAGCGCGGCCAAGGTAAGCGGCTCGCAAGCAGCCTTTGAAGGCGTGGCTACATTTACAGACGAGGGCGCGGGCAGTCCGATTGGACTCAAAGTTAAATCGAAAATTCTTGCCTATGCAACGGCTCCTGACGATAAATATGTAATAGTTAACTATGAGATAACCAATACTTCTTCAACAGCTTTACAAGGAATATATACGGGCATGTTTACCGATTGGGACTTAGATGAATCGTCGGCCAATGCCACTCGATATGATGCTTCAACCAAAACTGCCTATGCTTATGCAAGAGCAAACGCCGATTACCCATACGCTGGAGTTCGCCTGTTAAATAATTCCGCGCCTGCGGCATATTATCCAATGTCATACCAAGTTGCGGGAGATCCATTGGCAGATAGCAAATTTACCATTGCTGAAAAATACCAAGCTTTAAGTTCAGGTATCAAATCTACGAGTTTAGGTACTACCGGTAATGGTTATGATATTATGTATGCCATTGGAAGTGGCCCCTACAATATACCGGCAAATGGAACCATAACAGTTGCTTATGCCTTTATTAGCGGAGATAATTTAACCGATTTATTAAATAGTGGAAATGCCGCGCAAACAAAATACGATACCAATCAAAACAACCCAACTGAACCCGAGCAGCCTGAAGTGACTGATTTTTTATTGAAGCAAAATTACCCTAATCCAGCAAAGGACCTAACAACAATTCCTTTTAGTATTGCCGAAAAATCAGCTACTAAATTAACGGTAACAAATGTTGTTGGAAAAGTTGTACACACACTTGTAAATGAAACGCTAAATGCGGGGAGTTACAGTATTCCCTTTAACATAAGCAAGCTACCCGCAGGAGTGTATTTTTACCAGCTCAGTGCTGGAAGCTATCGTAAGACGTTGAAAATGATCGTGGTAAGGTAGTGAAGTGATTGGGTTTAACCTAAGGCATTATAGCAAGCTCTACAACGAGGCTCATAGCTGTCTTTTTCACCTAATAGAATTTTTGCATCACTGGCCGCAGTACGGTAAGAGTATACAGCTGGACTACCACATTGCATACATACAGCGTTTACCTTTGTTACGTGTTCGGCAATAGCCAGGAGTGCTGGCATGGGGCCGAAGGGTTTACCTTGAAAGTCCATATCTAAGCCTGCAATGATAACACGTATTCCTTTTAGCGCTAATTTATTACAAACGTCGGGTAGGTTTTCATCAAAAAACTGTGCCTCATCAATGCCCACTACTTGGGTATTTGTACCTAATAATAAAATAGATGACGAATGAGCAACAGGTGTTGATTGTATAGAATTTAAATCATGAGAAACTACTGCGGTTTCATCATAGCGCGTGTCTGTTTTAGGCTTAAAGATTTCTACATTTAATTTAGCGATTTGTGCTCGCCTTAATCGACGTATTAATTCTTCTGTTTTACCAGAAAACATCGAGCCGCAAATAACTTCAATGCTTCCGCAAAATTCTCCTCTTCTAAAGTTTTGCTCGCTAAATAACATCCCCAAATTTAGCTAAAATTCTCTTTAAACACCACGTAATAACAGATTTTTATCTTACTTTTGAGTTCGCCGTTAACATAAACAATAATTTTTTTCGTTTAATTGCTATGATGAACCAGGAAGACCTTTTTAAGAAAATTGGATTGATTTTAAATGAGTTAAATAGCCAATATGAATTTTTAGCTCAA
>DATJDT010000453.1:0-10294 GCA_035497275.1 Pedobacter sp. | reverse complement strand
TTTGGATTGTTTGGGTTGAGAAAAATAAAAAATGTAAGCCCTTTGTCTTCCTGGCGTTAACGCATCAAACGCTTTTTTCAGAGCAGGGCTTTCATCTAATTTATTTTTAAATTCAATAGGAATTTCGAATTCTGAAGTCTTTTTCAACTTCACTTTCAAAGCGGCCTTTTCTATTTCAATTGCCTCGTAGATATAAGCTTTAAGTATAGCTTCTCTCTTCACTATTTCCTGAACATTGGTAAAACGAATTTGCCTTACAGCCTGCACATTTTCTGTTTGCTGAATCAAAATGTTGTTAGCGTCTTGTAACAAAGCACCTTTAAAAAACAAAAGCGCACAGTATTCTTTAAAACCATGTATTAAAACTATATTGCTTTTCTGAAACATGTAACAAGGACAACCCCATTTTAATTCTTCAGTCAGACCACAATCAAGAATGATCGTTCTCAATTTTTTATATTCTTTCTGCCATTTTGTGTCTTTGCTAAAAAACCAATCAACGGTAGGATTCATAATCTTCAATTATTGATTAACTAAAATTACTTTTCTACCGGCAGGCCTGAAATACCACGATGTAACCGTTAGAATCAGCAATAATGTTGGTCCAAATATTTCCTTAGTCTCATCGCCAGCGACCAAATGCGAAATGATAGCACCCGACATGGCAATAAAAAAACCTGCATAAGCCCATTCCTTAACTAAGGGGAACTTAGGAAGAAGTATGGCTATTACTCCGGCAATTTTCCACAACCCTAATATAGTTAGAAAATAAAGAGGATAGCCTAAATGTGTCATCATATCTACCTCCTCTTTTAATTGAATGAGCTGTACTATGCCAGTTGACAGCATTCCCAATGCAAGCCAAACAGTCGCAATCCAATAGATAATTTTATTTGTCTTTGTCATAATATATTATTTTAACTGGTTTACTATTTTTTCTAATCGATTATGTGCCATATTAATTCCTTGAGCAAAAGGAAGCTGTAATATTTGATCCCTAATTGCTACAGATTTATACACAACATGCATAGTAAGTTTACTAGTGCTGTCTGTCAATTTTTCAAATGTTAAAAATTCAAGCTGCGCGGCGAAAGGAGTATTTTCCATCTCAAATGTTCGCGTAATTTTTTGTCCGGCAACAAATTCGTGAATTACTCCACTGGCAAGAAATGCAACATTCCCCTTTGGATCTGAAGTTTCAAACAAATAAGCCCCATGCTTTTTATTTTCCAACTTTAAAACTTTTGTCCCCATCCATTGCTCAACAATTTCGGGCTCTACATAGGCCTTAAAAAGCAATTCCAAAGGCAAATCAAATTCTCTTGTAATCACCAGTTCTTGCTTATCTTTTTCGGCATTAATCTTAGTTTTCCCTTCCATAATTATGCTTTGTAGTTTTTCATAATGTCTTCTAATTTATTAAACCTATCATCCCACATTTGGCGAAAAGGCTCGATAAAGTCGGCTACTTCTTTCATTGTTCTTGCATTGATATGATAGTGAATTTCTCTTCCATTTTGCTCCTGACCAAGCAGTTTACATGCTGTAAGAATCTGCAAATGTTTAGATATGGTAGGCCTTGCAGTGTCAAATTTCGAAGCAATAGCTCCGGCAGCCATCGATTGGGTTGCAAGCAATAAAAGAATAGCCCTTCTCGTTGGGTCGGCAATTGCCTGAAATACATCTCGTCTTAAATTCATCCGTAAGTTTTAATTTTTTTAGCGGATGGCTCCGCATTGCGCTGGTTCATTATGTAGCTATTTGACTACAAATATATATGTAGTTATTTAGCTACGCAAATATTTATCACAATTATTAAAGAATATTTATGGAATCTAGCTTATTTTATGCTTACAGCGTGGTCATTTTCGAAATTTTCACCACTCCAAATTTTCTGAGAGCTCCATTTTGCGGACTTCCCAGCCCAGAACATGTCTGTTTCTGGTAATCCTAAGGGTAAAAATATGGCAGTACATAAATAAGGACTACCTTGGTTATTATATGAATCGGCAATGTTTGGCTGATCACCGTAAAGCCCTATGGTAAGCCAGCCATTTTTATAAGTTGTAGGACTTTCTAATGTTTTCTTAAGCACAGCGGTTAAAGCTCCTCTAACCTGTTCGGGGCTTAATTGAGCAGGAAGAGCCTTCCTATAAGCCATATCAGCTAGATGATGAAAAGCTGCCCCTCTATAGATAATAGACCTCCCTGTAGCAGGATAAGTGCCGTCTGCCGAAATTAAACGCTCTTGAATAACAGCATATCGTTCGTTTCGAGCTTTTATCTTTTCGAACATTGGGTTATATATGTTCGTTTTTTGCTTGATAATTTCTGCAATGGATGCTAAATAAGGGTGGATAACAAAACTATTATAATAATCAAAAGCATAATTAGTTCCGTCTTTATACATTCCGTCACCAACATACCATTGTTCCATCTGCTGTAATGCATAATCAACACGCATTGAATCCCATTGATAACCAAACTTGGCAAAAAAGGCTTCATTTAATGCAGAAAAAAGTAACCAGTTTGAAAAAGACGGTCTAAATTGCCGGGTAGTAAGGATCGATTTCATCAGCAATTGTTGACTTTTTGCTCCCAGGTTTTCCCAAAGCCATGGTGCACGAACTACGGCAAGCGCCACAAATGATGCGTCAACCAGTTGTTGTCCCGCAATATCAAACCGCATAAAATCCTTTGCATTTGAATCCAACGCGTTTTGCAAGCCTTTGATTGCCCATTCGCGATACTGCTTTCTAAGCGCAACTTCTTCTGAAGACCCTCCCTCTAGCTGAAGCCATGGAGCGATACCACTTAGCACCCTGCCCAAAACCTCAACATATTGTACTTTAATTCGAGATTCTTTATTATCTGACCGGATAGAGGTAACTTTTGGCATCACAATTTTTAAACTGTCTTTCGCTAAGCTATGTAGTACCGGCTTAACCATTATATCCAATTGCTTCAACCAAAATTGACGGTTAGTTAAAATAACTTCCTTTTGATTTTTTTTATTTTTTTGGGCAAAGGCACCCATTGTTATAAGGAATAGACTTAAGGATAGTAGTCCTATACGAACAGCTTTAAATTTCATCATTTAATTTTAATGGCTCTCTAGAATCAATCTCTAGGTAGGCTTAAATATATGAAATATTAGCTTTACTCCTAACCCTCGTCTTTCAATCTTTTATCTACTATAAATGGAGCAAATGGCAATAATGACGCAACAAATATGAGTGCAGCTTTTCCAAACTTCCATTTTCTTTCCTGCCAAGCCATGATTAAACAAACACCATACAATACAAATAGCAAACCATGAACCCAACCTGTATATTTTACCGCTAAAGGCATTCCTGCCCAATATTTTAAGGGCATGGCAACAAATATTAATAAAATATAAGAGAGGCCTTCCGCCACTGCAACTTTTCTAAATATGTTCAAAGAGGTCATAAGCGCTAAATTAAGGAAAGCAACGACTTCATAGTTACGAATCTCTCTTTTTTACACTTAGCCAACATACGCTTAGAACTCGAAATTTTCTAAGTATTTATAACATGAACCTGTATTTAAAAGCAAAATTCTTTCATCCTTAAAAATCTGTCCACTATTAAGTAAAACCTTTAATGCCGCTAATAATGCCGCACCTTCAGGCGCCACTAACATCCCCTCTTTAACCGCAATCTCTTTCACACTATTGGTAATTTCTTGTTCCGAAACAGCTAATGCTGTACCTTTAGATTGCGCTAATACCTTTAACATCATTTGCTCAGCAAATGGACGCGGAACTGCCAAACCATTTGCAATTGTAGGCATGCCTTGATACTTTGATGAATCTGGCTGTTTCTGCGTAAATGTATCAACTAAAGGTTTACAATTTTGTGCTTGAACAGCTATCATTCTAGTCGGAACATTTGTAATCCATCCCATGCTTAGCATTTCCTTAAAAGCTTTCCAAATGCCAATCAACCCTGTTCCACCACCAGCTGGATAAAGAATAACATCGGGCAAAGTCCAATTCATTTGCTCTGCAATCTCGTAGCCTAAGGTTTTTTTGCCCTCTAAACGAAAGGGCTCTTTCATTGTAGAAACATCAAAGCAATCCCTATCATTTTTAATTTTTGCAACTAATTGAGCGCAATCATTAATTAGGCCATTTACTAAAATCAATTCCGCACCAAAAGCTTTACATTCTTTCTTGAATGCATCGGGTGTATGCGTAGGCATTACCACAATTGATTCTATTCCAGCTTTTGCACAATAGGCACTTAAAGCTCCTCCTGCGTTCCCTGCGGTAGGCACGATCATGGAGCGAATTCCTAGTTCTTTTGCTTTAGATACAGCCATACTTAGCCCTCTCGCTTTAAAGGAGCCTGTAGGATTAAACGATTCATCCTTAATAAACAAATTATTTATATTTAACTCAGCGGCTAACCTCGGCATTGTTAAGATGGGAGTCCAGCCTTCTCCTAAACTAACCTTGTTTTCGTTGTTGATCAACGGAAGAATTTTGGCATAACGCCACATTGATCGTTCGTTTTGATTAATAATCTCTTTCGGGATGGATTTAGCTAAATCAAACTGAACTTCTATTGGTGATTGACCACAATGGGTGCAAAAGGTATTAATTTGATTTTGTTGAAAAGTAAAATTACAAGCGGCACAATGCAGCTCATGGCTAATGGGTAAAAAAGAAGATTTCATTTCACTAAATTAAAACAACAAAGGCTGCTTAGCCAATATCGTTTTAGCATAGCTTATAACAAGAAGTTATCATGATTTTTAGCAAATTTGATAAAAGCCTTATTGATACCATTATTTTCATCGCCAATTCTTTGAATAAAGTAAAAGTGCCTATCAATAGTTAGGTTTTCAATTTCCAATTCAACCAATTCTCCTCTTGCAATTTCCTTTGCAACAGCTTTAAATGGCAAAAAGCCCATGCTGTCGTCTGCCAGGATAAAATTTTTTAAAGCTTCAGTCCCTCCCAATCTCATGCAAATATTTAACTCTGAGATTTTTATTTCGCATGCTGCTAATGCTTTATTAACTGCGGCAAGTGTACCCGAACCAGTTTCGCGAAGTGAAATAGGGATATCCTTTAGTTCGGCAAGGGTATATTTTTTCTTTTTAGCTAGCTGACTTTTGGCCGTACAGACAGGGATTACTTTTTCGGTCATAAAATATTGGCTATTTACTTCCGCCATTTTATCTTTACCCTCTATAATTGCTAAATCTATTTCATGAAGGAGTAGTGCCTTCCTAATATTTTCGGAATTCCTATTAACCAGATTGATTTTAACTGCGCTATTTTCTTTCCTGAAAGCAGAAAGCGCCGCAGGAATAATATACAATGCTATGGTTGTACTTGCTCCTAATTTCAGTTCTCCTCTTAGTAATTTCTTATCTCGTAAGTTCCCGATTTCGAATTCAATTTGTTTAGCTATTGAATCTGCTTCAAATAAGTGCTGTTGTAAGATCTTACCTGCATCAGTAAGTGACACAACCCCTTTTTTACGTTCAAATAATGGCGTCTGATAATGTTCCTCTAGATTATGGATATGCTTACTAATTGCCGGCTGGCTAATAAATAATATTTCGGCAGCCTTAGTAAAACTGAGGTGCTTGGCAACCTCTATAAAAACAAGATGATTAAAAGATAACATTATTGTTAAAACCGATTAAGCCCTTCTTTTATCCGGTGCAAATATTTATTACGATAATAAACCTCTTTAATAGCCTTCAAGCTATTTTCCTGAGTCTGTTCATTACTTTGATCGAATGATGTAGTTAAAGTTTTTAGTTCATCCTTTAATGAGTTTTCAATCTCAGAAACCTGTGTGATCAATTCCGTTAACTTAGTGGGATCTGAATCAAACTCCATTTCCATTAAAGCCTCATTCACATCCATCATTTCCATTAAAAAGCTTTGAGGTAAGGCGTAATTTTCGCCTTCAATTAATTGCCCCTTCAACTCCAAAATATATTGTAAACGTTTTTGATCGTCCTTCAGTACTTGATAGGCCTTATTATTAAGGGTCGACAATGCTAATATCTCATCCTGCTTTTCCGCACTTTCGTTAATGTAAAAATCTGGATGATATTTTTTACTTAAAGCATAAAACTTTTGCTTAATTACATCCTGGTTCGGATTAAAACTAATTGGTATTTCGTAAAAATCGAAGTAGTTCAAAACAAAATATTATTTATTGAAAATCTTCAAAATATCATTTCCAAAAGCAAAAACCATCAAGCTCAATAAAATGACAAAACCTACTACCTGCGCACGCTCCATAAATTTATCACCCAAAGGTTTACCTTTAATCATTTCTATCACTAAGAAAACCACATGGCCACCATCTAATGCCGGAATTGGCAATAAGTTCATAAAGGCTAAAGCCATAGAAATTAATCCAGTTAAACGCCAGAAATTAAACCAATCAAATTCTGCCCCATAAACTTTAGCAATACCAATCGGACTACTAATATTACGGGCGCTTACCTTTCCGGTAATCATTTTCCATATCCCTTTACCATTGTCTGCAAAGGTTGTCCATCCTTTAGTTGTACCTACACCAAACGATTCAAAGAAAGTATAATCAATATGATGGGTTGGCAATTTATCTCTCGTGATGAAAACACCTAGCGTACCATCCTTCGTTACCTTTGAGTTTATTGTAAGTTCCTTATGATTTCTTAGCAATTTCAAAGCAACCGTTTTACCTGCCGAAGCTTGTACTGCTGTGGTAAAATCGTCTATAAACTTTACGGCTTGGCCATTAACAGAAATTATACTATCACCCTCTTTTATACCAGCATCAAAAGCTGGAGTTTCTACCTTTTCAGGTTTACCAAAAATAGAATGCTTAAGTTTAGCTAACCATCCTGCCTTTTCCTCCATTGGTCCATTAACGCTAGCTATTTCTTTGGCAACAACTCTCGGCTCAATGAATTCTTCCATTCCATGTTTGCTGATACTATCTAAAACCGATTCTGGAACTGTTAAATCCATCGCCTTACCATCTCTCGAAATAGTTAATTTCGGATTGCCTAGCAAAACTTTAGAGGTAATTATTTCTTCAAACCTTACAACCTTTTGTCCATTTATTGCTAAGATCTTATCTCCATTCTTCAAGCCAATTTGCTGACCAACCACACCTGGGTGTACACCGTTAACTAACTGATCATTTGCGATATAAGTTTCACCATATTTAAAGGTAAGCATCCAAAATATAAAGATACCTACGATAATATTTACAATAATACCACCTAACATCACGATCAAACGCTGCCAAGCAGGCTTCGAACGAAATTCCCATGGCTCGGCAGGTAAAGCCATTTGCTCCACATCCATCGATTCGTCAATCATTCCCGAAATCTTCACATAGCCGCCTAAAGGCAACCAACCTATTCCATATTCAGTCTCTCCAATTTTAAAACTAACCAGTTTAAAACCCCAAGCATCAAAGAAAAGATAAAATTTTTCAACTTTTATTCCGAAAGCACGTGCTGCTAAAAAATGTCCTAATTCGTGTAAAATTACTAGTATCGATAACCCCAGCAAAAGCTGGCCCGCCATAATCAGTCCGTTCATATATTATAATTGTCTTATTCTATTAGATATGTTAAATTTTATTTTGTTACGCGTTGATTTGCAAATATACGTGTCTGCTCATCTGTTTCTAAATAATTACTTAAGGTGGGCTTTGCGATAAAACTCATGGCCTCCATACATTCTTCAATGACATCACTCATTTGTAGAAATCCAATTTTATCATTTAAAAATGCTTCAACTACCACTTCATTTGCCGCATTAATAATGCAAGGCATATTCCCTCCCTTTCGCATCGCGCTAAATGCGAGCTCAAGGTTACGAAAACTTTTTGTATCTGCCTCAGAAAAAGTAAGAGAAGGGTATTTTAAAAAGTTAAATCGCTCAAAACTACTGGCAATTCTTTTAGGATAAGCTAAAGCATAATGAATTGGTAACTTCATATCGGGAAGCCCCATTTGAGCTTTCATAGAGCCGTCTGTAAATTGAACAATCGAGTGGATGATAGACTGCGGATGTACAATTATGTCAATTTGATCGGCATTTAATCCAAATAGCCATTTTGCTTCAATTGCTTCTAAACCTTTATTCATTAAGGAGGCCGAGTCAATTGTAATCTTGGCACCCATAACCCAATTGGGATGTTTTAATGCTTCCTTCTTCGTAACTGAGGCCAAAAAATCAAGGCTTTTCCCTCTAAATGGGCCACCAGAAGCAGTTAGGTAGATTTTCTCAACTGGATTTAATTCCTCCCCTACCAAGCATTGAAAAATAGCTGAATGTTCCGAATCAACTGGAATTATCTTTACACCATTTTCTGCTGCTAATTGCATCACGAGCTCACCTGCAACAACCAAAGTTTCCTTATTGGCCAAGCCAATATCCTTTTTAGCCTTAATTGCAGCAATTGTAGGTTTAAGTCCAACAGCCCCCATAATTGCCGTTAGCACTAAATTGGTTTGCTGCAACTCTACCGCAGCTACCAATGCTTCTTCCCCACATAAAACTAGCACTTCAGGAAGGGCTTTTTTTACAGATTGATAGTGATCTTCACAAGTAATTACCACAAGCTCAGGCTTAAACTCTAGCGCTTGCTGGATTAATAGTGTTGCATTATTTTGCGCAGTCAAGGCATTAACGCGGTATAAATTCGGGTTGGCCCGGATTACAGCTAATGCTTGCGTTCCAATTGAACCCGTACTGCCTAATATGGATATGTTCTTCAAATTCTTTTTTTCTTATTGTCATCCTGAGCAGAGCGAAGGACCTAATCTTTACTTTCTCTCATTATTCGGGATGACAAACTTTGTCAATTCGTTTGCTAATTTTCTATCATTACTTAATCTCGGCACTTTATTTTGCCCACCCAGTTTTCCAGCTGTTCGCATATAATTAACAAATGCATCTTTTTGCAAGGTACGGATAATTAAAGGCTGTAGTATCTTTCCTTCGATGAGGTCAAAATAGTAAATGTTCTTTTGTTGCAAAGCCTCATCTACCTTTTTACTGAAGGCCTTGATATCAACTGGAAAAGATCCAAATTCTACAAACCACTCGTGAAATGGAAGCTCTCCTTGCGAAGGGTTAACCTGTGGAGCAACAGTAAATTCCGTAATTTCGATACCCTCACTATTGGCTACGGTTAATAAAGCATGCTCAACCTCTTCTCCAATTACATGTTCGCCAAAGGCCGAAATAAAGTGCTTGATTCTCCCCGTTACCAAAATTTTGTAAGGGTTTTTAGAAACAAACTTAACTGTATCACCAATGCTATAGCCCCATAAACCTGCATTTGTATTTAAAATAAGTGCATAGTTTTTATCTATCTCTACTTCTGCTAAGCTTAAACGTGTAGGTTTGTCATTATAATATTCCTCTGAAGGAATAAATTCATAAAACATACCCGCATTCACCAATAACAGTAGGCTTTTATCATCTTGTTTATCTTGGTAAGCGATAAATCCTTCAGATGCCGGGTAGGTTTCAATCGAATCAATCTTTTTACCAATGCTCGCCTCTATTTTAGCACGATAAGGCTCAAAATTAACACCCCCATATACAAATAGGCTAAAGTTCTTAAAAATTTCTTTAATCCTCTTGCCATTCGACTTTTCTATTAGTTTATCAAAATACATTTGTACCCAGGGTGGAATTCCAGAAATAAGGGTCATATTTTGATCGATGGTTTCTTCAACTATGGCATCAACCTTTGTTTCCCAATCTTCAATACAATTGGTTTTATAGGAAGGAAGTCTATTTTTTTGCAGATAAGCAGGTACCAAATTAGCCACAATTCCAGATAGGCGACCAACATGAATACCATTTTTTTTATCCATTATCGGACTTCCTTGTAAAAAGATCATTTTCCCATTTACGAAATCAACATTTCCTGTTTCATGAATATAGGTTAACAATGCATTTCGAGCAGCTTTAAGATGCTCGGGCATGGATTCTTTAGAAATTGGAATGTACTTTACACCAGAAGTAGTTCCAGAGGTTTTTGCGAAATAGCTTGGCTTCCCCCTCCAAAGCACGTTGGCTTCGCCTTTTACAACTCGATCTATATAAGGCTTAAGGTCTTCATAATCATGGATAGGAACATTTGCCTTAAAATCTGCATAATTATTGATTTTCGAAAATTGATGATCTTGACCAAAGGACGTATCTTTCGCAGCAGCGATAAGCGACTTAAAGGTCTTATCCTGAGCATCTAGTGGATTATTTTTCCACTTATTAATGCTGCGT
>DATJDT010000452.1:0-4092 GCA_035497275.1 Pedobacter sp. | reverse complement strand
GTAGCGATATTGTGAACTTACTTCCCTGTCCCAAAACGGAATCCAGATGAATTGTACCCCCAAGTTTTTCAACGGCTTGTTTAATGATGTACAAGCCTAAGCCTGTACCTCGTTTACGAGAATCAAGGATATAAAACATGTCAAAAATCTTTTGGTGAAACTCTTTAGAAATACCTATCCCATTGTCTTCAACTTTAATCACTATGCTATCGCCTTCGCTGCTAACTCCTACCTTAATAAATTGATCTCCTTTCATAGGATCGCTATATTTAAAGGCATTAGATATAAGATTATTGATAATGATTTTAACAAAAACGATATCATTTTCAATTTCTTCAAGGTCTTCTGTTATTTGTAATGCTGTACTAACTGACTTACTATCGGCATTATGCTCATTTAATGAAAAAGCATCTTCTATAAGCCCCTTTAAATCCAATTTTCTGGGCTGCAGAACTAAGTTCCTTCGCTGTAATAAAGAAATCACATCTTTGATAAAAACATCTTGTTTATCTAGCAACTTATCCATTAAAAGCATATTGTCTTTAATGGATTCAATATCAGTTTCTAAGGAAGAAAACCTTACTAAGCCCTGTAACGACGTTAAAGGCGCTCGCAGATCATGAGATAGGCTATAAACAAAAGTATCGAGCTCCACATTTAAATCAAAAACTTTATCATAACTTTTCTTCAGCTCTTCTCTGGATTTGTAAAGTTTCGCAATCAAAAACATTAAATAGGCCGATAAGCTGCCGACAATTAAAAGAGTAACTAGGATATTGACCCAGTTTAAGAGCTTTTCAATTTTTCTTGCTAAACCACTCAGTGTATTAGAGAAATCTATTTCTAAAACACTAAGCGTAACATTAGATGCATATATTTTTGACGCAAGTTGTTCTTTTGACTTTACATCGAGTATTCCTTTATCAATTTTATATTTAAGTTCTTCGGCAGACTTGCTTACATCTACTAAAATAGCTTCAGATTTAGCCCATAAAGCTACTGCATTTTTAAATTCTTCAACCTCTCTAAAGTTTTTAAACATCCATATGATAATGTCAATATCTGCTGGATGAACCTTCCCTTCAATAAAATAATTGAAAGCAACTGAATCTGGCTCCTGATTAGCCATCGCATGACGAGCTTTATTATCGCTCATTGGTACCTTTAACGATTGTACATAGGTTTGCCAATAGACAGAATCTTGTGTATTTAAATAATATGTTAAATTTAGCAAAGCGTCTTTTTGACCTTTTGAATAAACAGATTCGCCATTAATATAAGCTCTTACTCCAGATTTAATCTTTGAGGAGTAAAAGTTAAATAAGATAAGTGTTAAGGAGGCTAGAGACACTAAAAATACAACTAACCTACTTTGCGATTTAAATGTCATTCGTAAAATTTCTTGAAGCTAAGGATTTATTATAATTTTTTTATGTAAGAATTCATTTAAGTTAAAAAAATCAAATCACAAAAAAAGCCTTAACTTTCGTTAAGGCTTTAAATTTTTCAATTTGCCCTATGCATTCACACCGTGGCAGTTCTTAAATTTTTTGCCACTACCACATGGGCACGGCTCATTTCTTCCAACAGTTACTTCCTTACGGATTGGCTGTTGTGGAACAAGTTCTCTTGTATCTTCCATTGGCATTGCAGTATTACTCGCTTGCCCGTATTCTGGTTTTGAAGTACGTAATTTAGCTTGCTCATTCCTAGGAGCTCTTGCTTCTCTTACCTCATCAGCTTCCTGATGAATAGGAATACCGCCTTTATACAAGAAACCTACTACTTCTTTATTGATCACATTCAGCATGCTTTTAAACAAGTTGAACGCCTCCATTTTGTAGATAATCAAAGGATCCTTTTGCTCATAAACAGCATTTTGAACAGATTGCTTTAACTCATCCATCTCACGTAAATGCTCTTTCCAACTATCATCAATCAATGCCAAAATAATGGTCTTCTCGAAAGCTTTAGTTACTTCACGACCGTTGTTTGTAATGGCTTTTTTCAAATTAACTGGCACATTAATTTGGCGAATACCATCTGTAAATGGAACCACTACTTGCTCAATCTGCTCTCCACGCTCTGCAAAAACCTGTCTTAATACCTGCATAGATTGATTCATAATCGCATCAGATTTGCGGGCATAAAAATCAGTAACTTCCTCAAACAAGCGGTCTGTTAATTGATGAATATTCTTCGAGTTAAATTCTTCTTCAGTAATCGTTGTATCTGACGAGAAATTTCTAATTACTTCCAGCTTAAATCCGTCGTAATTTGATACTTCTTTATACTCAGTCACTACATCCTCAGCCACGTCAAACACCATGTTATTCATGTCTACATCTAAGCGATCACCAAACAAGGCATTCTTACGTTTTGCATAAATTACCGAACGTTGAGAGTTCATTACATCATCATATTCTAACAAACGCTTACGTACACCAAAGTTATTTTCCTCTACTTTCTTTTGTGCCCGTTCAATAGAATTGGTAATCATCGAATGTTGAATTACTTCACCATCCTCGATACCCATTTTCACCATAATGTTAGAGATTCGTTCTGAACCAAACAAACGCATCAGGTTATCTTCTAATGAAACGAAGAATTGTGATGTTCCAGGATCACCCTGGCGACCAGCACGACCACGTAGCTGTCTATCTACACGACGAGATTCATGACGTTCTGTACCAATAATCGCCAAACCACCAGCGTCTTTTACACCCTCTCCTAATTTAATATCCGTACCACGACCCGCCATGTTGGTAGCAATTGTTACAGTACCTGCTTTACCAGCCTCAGCAACAATATCAGCTTCCTTTTGGTGCATCTTAGCATTCAACACATTGTGTTTAATACCACGAAGCTTAAGCATACGACTTAATAACTCCGAAATCTCAACAGATGTTGTTCCTACCAACACTGGTCTGCCAGCTTCGGTTAATTTTCCTATTTCCTCAGCAACTGCATTGTATTTTTCACGAATGGTACGATAAACATAATCCTGATGGTCTTTTCTAGCCATAACACGATTGGTTGGTATTTCTACAACATCCAATTTGTAAATAGACCAAAACTCACCTGCCTCAGTAGTCGCTGTACCTGTCATACCACACAACTTATGGTACATTCTGAAGAAATTCTGTAAAGTAACCGTTGCATAAGTTTGTGAGGCATCTTCTACTTTCACATTCTCCTTAGCTTCAATAGCTTGATGTAAGCCATCAGAGTAACGGCGGCCATCCATAATACGACCTGTTTGCTCATCTACGATTTTAATTTTACCGTCATCGATAATATATTCAACATCAATTTCGAATAGCGTATACGCTTTTAGCAATTGATTTACCGAGTGGATACGTTCTGCTTTAACAGCATAATCACGCATTAAGCTGTCTTTCTGAGCAACTTTTTCTTCGCCGCTCAATGAAGACTTCTCTATCTCGGCTATTTCAGTACCAACATCTGGCAGTACAAAGAAACTTGGATCTTCACCTTGTTGGGTAATCAATTCAATCCCTTTCTCCGTTAGTTCCACCTGATTATTTTTTTCATCAATATAAAAGAACAACTCTGAATCTACCTTAGGCATATTCTTCGATTGATCTGCCATATAATGATTTTCAGTTTTAAGTAAAGTTTGTCTAACTCCACCCTCACTTAAAAATTTAATTAAGGCTTTATTTTTAGGCAGTCCACGATGTGCACGTAATAATGCTAAACCACCTTCACCTTCTTCGGTTCCTGCTTTACCATCATTGATCAATTTTTTAGCTTCATTCAAAGCCTGTGTAACATATGTTTTTTGCGCATTTACCAAACGTTCAATTCGTGGTTTTAATTCATGAAATTCATGCTGGTCTCCAAATGGAACCGGGCCAGAAATAATCAATGGCGTACGGGCATCATCAATTAATACTGAATCGACCTCATCAACCATTGCAAAATGAAGTTTGCGTTGTACCAATTGCTCTGGAGTTTGCGACATGTTGTCACGCAGGTAGTCGAAACCAAACTCATTATTGGTTCCATAAGTAATATCTGCTAAATAAGCATTCCTACGTTCTGGTGAGTTAGGCTCGTGCTTATCGA
>DATJDT010000451.1:0-10246 GCA_035497275.1 Pedobacter sp. | reverse complement strand
TCTACCAATAAAGGTATAACCTACTGCTACTGAATTATCTTCTTTGTCGTAGTACCTAGAACTACCAATAACCTTAGTGCTATTAGCTTCATAGATGATAAATGCGCCTTTACTCTCCATTGCACCCTCAAAGAATTTCTCGAATACTACTCTTTGATATCTATCTTTATTAGGGTGTTGTTCCCAAATCAAAGGGTCGGAAGCAACTGCAAACAGCGCTTCAAAATCGCCTTCTTTTAAAGGGACTAACTTTACTAACTCATTGGTTAGCGTTGGCTGTAAATCAAAATTTGTCTCCGTTTTCATTTGTGTTTAAAGACTTACGAAGTTTCTATGCTTGTTATCGATTAAAGTCTGTAGGCCTTATTTAGATTTGGTAAGACCTTTTATCGGTTCCAGCTCTATTTTTTTAAACTCCACTTCCGAGCCCTCTGCTTGTACCGCAATCTGTCCTTTAGAAGCTGTGCAGTTAGTTCCTGCATTTACTAAAACACCATTTACCCATACTTTTATGGCATCTTTATAACATTCAATTACCATGGTATTCCATTCACCAAGTGGTTTCTCTGAGTCGTCGGTTAAATTCTTTATTCTTCGTGCCTTATCGCCATTTACACCCCAATTCTCTTTTGGGCCACGGCGAGCTTCCATATTTGGTACAGTGATATCTTCCTCAATGCACCAAAAATCTCCAGCGTCTTTATGCTGCATTTGCACTTCTAGCGACTTTGGAAACATGCCATATAAAGCCCTAGGTGTTGAAGCGTGTACCAATATCCCGCAATTACCGGGTTTACCTGTAAACTTATACATTACTGTTAAACGATAGTTTTCGTAAACAGCATCGGTGATTAGATGACCTTGGGGATTGGCTAAACTTACTAAATTGCCTTTACGAATAATGAAAGCATCGGGTGTTTTAGCATCTTTGTCTTTGTCAGGAACATCTGCGTGCCATCCCGCTAAGCTTTTTCCGTCAAATAGATTTTTTTTCTGTGCGCTAGCAGTTAAACATGAAATGCACAAGCTGAGGGCAAAAATAAAGGCGTAATTTTTCATTGTTATATATTGGTCTAATCAAATTTAACTAAAATTTATGGAAAGAGACAGCTTAATATAAACGAGAAAGCCGCTAATGAACAATTAAACTTGTACATCAGCGGCTCAAATGAGTTTTTAGCTATTTTAATCTTCGACGGTTTCGTTATTGATGCCTATTTCGTCTTTAATTTCTTCTTTAAAATAAGTCTTCTGAAATATCAAGATCGCAATTACACCAACAGAAATCGCTGTATCGGCAATGTTGAATACCGGACGGAAGAATACTAGTTCTTCACCTCCCCAGATTGGGAACCATTGTGGGAAATGACTATCTACAATCGGAAAATAAAGCATATCCACTACGCGACCATGAAATAAGGTTTCGTAATCATAGATTACACCATAAAATACTGAGTCGATGATATTGCCTAATGCTCCAGCAAAAATTAGTGCAACATTTAAAATTAACCCTCTATGATATTTACGTTTAATTAAATAATGTAAGCCATAGCCAATTCCAGCCACTGCAATCACCCTAAATAGCGACAAAGCTAATTTCCCGAATTCCCCTCCAAACTCCAAACCAAAGGCCATCCCGTTATTTTCGGTAAAGTGGATGATAAACCAGTCGCCAAAAACCTTGAATTCTTGACCAAGAAACATGTTGGTTTTAACCCAAACTTTAGAAGCTTGATCAATAAGCAATACTAAAAATATTAAGAGTATTGGTTTTGTATAGCCCTTCATTAACCCTGCTTCAATTTAGCTTCCATACTTAACGTTGCATGCGGTACTGCACGCAAACGCTCTTTTTGGATTAGTTTTCCAGTTTCTCTACAAATACCATAAGTTTTATTTTCAATGCGAACTAACGCAGCTTCTAAGTTGTCTATAAATTTTTTCTGGCGTGCAGCTAATTGATTGATTTGCTCTTTTTCTAAAGTGGCAGAACCATCTTCCAATGTTTTATAAGCTCCAGAAGTATCTTCTGTGCCATGTGCATTAGGATTACTTAACGAAGAGGTTAATGAAAGAAATTCTTCTCTAGAACTTCTTAATTTTCCTTGGATCAGCTCTTTAAACTCTTGTAATTCGCTATCAGAATAGCGGGTTTTCTCAGTTTTTTCCATTTTTATATTTATTGGACGTTGTATATATTTTTATTTGCTCCAATGAGCTCACAAGTTCGGTTTTATTGTTTAGCAATTAGAATTTTTAGTTCAACATCTTCAATTACTATTTTGTTTCCGTTTTCTATGCTTTCTAACAAATTAATGTTGTAAGCTAATATTTCTGCGCAAATGTAGGCCTTGTTTTGCAAAACTGCATCTGAAATAAGATGATGCTTTTGTAAATTTACAGTTATACGATCTGTCACTTCAAACGCTAACTCTTTTCTTAAATTTTGAATACGATTAATTAATTCACGAGATAATCCTTCACTTTTCAGTTCATCGGTAATACTTACATCTAGCGCAACAGTTAAATTGCCCAAATTGGTAACTTGCCAGCCAGGTATATCTTCAGCAATAATTTCTACATCACTTAATACAATTGAGTACTTAGTATCAGGCATCAAGATCGAACCTTCCTTCTCAAACCTAGCTAAATCTTCTTGAGTCATATTCCCAATAGCTTCAGCTACCAACTTCATGTCTTTCCCAACTTTGGCACCTAATGCTTTAAAATTAGGTTTAACTTTTTTCTTGATAAAGCCAGCAGTATCAGTAATAAAATCTATGGCCTTAATATTAGTTTCTGATAAAATTAAATCTTTTACCAATTCAACTTTCAACTGAAAACTATCATCTAAAACAGGGATCAATACCTTTGCTAAAGGCTGGCGGACATTAATGCCCATCTTTTTCCGAAGCGAAAGCACCATTGATGAAATGTTTTGAGCTAACTCCATCCTTTCGTTTAAGGCTTCGTCTACTAAACTTGCATCTGCTTCATTCCAATAGGTTAAATGCACAGATTCTGAAGCATTACTTAAGTTTTTATACAGCCAATCTGCAAAGAATGGAGCCACAGGACTCATTAATTGCGATACGCTCATTAAGCAAGTAAACAGTGTTTCGTAGGCTGCTTTTTTATCGGCAGTCATTTCGCCCTTCCAAAAACGACGACGAGACAAGCGGATATACCAATTGCTCAAGTGTTCATCTACAAAGGTTTGGATAGCCCTAGTAGCTTTTGTAGGCTCATAGGTATTAAAACTTTCATCAACCTCTGTTATTAATGTTTGTAATAAGGATAGAATCCAACGGTCTAATTCACTACGTTGAGCAACAGGTGTTTGGTTATCAAGGTCTATTTCGAACTTGTCGATATTCGCATATAGTGCAAAGAATGAATAAGTATTATAAAGTGTTCCGAAAAATTTACGGCGTACTTCGTCTAATCCATCTAAATTAAATTTCAGGTTATCCCATGGTGATGCATTGCTGATCATGTACCAACGTGTTGCATCAGCACTATAGGTATTAATGGTGCTAAATGGATCAACTGCATTGCCTAAGCGTTTAGACATTTTGTTGCCATTTTTATCTAATACTAAGCCATTTGATACCACATTTTTATACGCAACACCTAAGTTGTTTACATGTTGATTAATCGCTTTAATCTCATCGCTACTTTCGCTTAGCATTACTGCAATGGCATGCAAGGTAAAGAACCAACCACGTGTTTGATCTACACCCTCGGCAATAAAATCTGCAGGATAGGCATTTTCAAATTCTGCGACGTTTTCAAAAGGGAAATGCCATTGTGCATAAGGCATTGCGCCGCTATCAAACCATACATCGATAAGATCTAATTCGCGGGTCATTTTTTCGCCTTTTGACGAAACTAAAATTACGTCATCCACATATGGACGGTGCATGTCTTTTAGCTCGAAACCAACTGGCATAAATCCTGCAGCAATTGATTGTTGTATGGCTGTGTTTAGTTCTGCAATTGAACCAATACATTTTTCTTCCAATCCATCAGCCGTACGCCAAATTGGTAAAGGGGTACCCCAGTAACGTGAGCGTGATAAGTTCCAATCTACCAGATTCTCCAACCAATTGCCAAAACGGCCGGTTCCTGTGGCCTCAGGTTTCCAGTTAATGGTTTTGTTAAGCTCAACCATTTTCTCTTTAACTGCAGTTGTTTTAATAAACCAACTATCTAATGGGTAATAGAGCACTGGTTTGTCTGTTCGCCAGCAGTGTGGGTAAGTATGGACGTATTTTTCTACCTTAAAAGCTTTATTTTCTTCTTTTAACTGAATAGCTAGCTCCACATCAACAGATTTCTCCGGCGCTTCACCATCGGTATAATATTCGTTTTTTACATATTTGCCGCCATAGTTGCCACCTAATGATGCAATAAATTTACCCTGTAGATCAACCAAAGGAACTGGGTTGCCCTTGTCGTCTAAAACTAGCATAGGAGGTACTTCTGGACTAGCAGCCTTAGCTACTCTCGCATCATCAGCGCCAAAAGTAGGTGCAGTATGAACAATACCTGTACCATCTTCAGTTGTTACAAAATCTCCAGAAATTACCCTAAAAGCATTTTCTGGGTTTTGATATGGCAAGGCAAAAGGTAAAAGTTGCTCGTATTTTATACCCACTAAATCAGTTCCTACAAATTCATTTAAAATAGTATAAGGTATCTTCTTGTCGTCGGCTTTGTAATTGCTTAAATCATCATCGCTTTCTGCTACAAAATATTTACCAGCAAATTGCTTGTTAACCAGTGCTTTTGCTAAAATCACTTGGATTGGCTCAAAAGTATACTGGTTAAAAGTTTTAACTAGCACATATTCAATTTTAGGGCCTACTGTGAGAGCTGTGTTACTTGGTAAAGTCCACGGTGTGGTAGTCCACGCTAAAAAATAAACCTCTCCATATGCTTGTAACGAAGCAGGTAAACTCTCTTTTATGGCCTTAAACTGCGCAACAATCGTTGTGTCGCTCACATCTTTATAGGTGCCTGGTTGGTTTAATTCATGCGAACTTAAACCGGTACCTGCAGCTGGCGAGTAGGGTTGTACAGTATAACCTTTGTATAATAGCCCTTTATCATAAAATGATTTTAAGATCCACCAAAGCGTTTCAATATATTCATTATGGTAAGTAACGTAGGGTGCTTGTAAATCCACCCAATAACCCATTTTTTCGGTTAAGTCGTTCCATACATCCGTATAGCGCATAACCTCTTCCTTACAGGCGGTATTATAGGCTTCTACAGAGATCTTCTTGCCGATATCGTCTTTGGTAATGCCTAATTTCTTTTCTACTGCAAGTTCGATTGGTAAACCATGTGTATCCCATCCGCCTTTGCGTTTAACTTGATAACCTTTAAGTGTTTTGTAACGGCAAAAAATATCTTTAATAGCGCGTGCCATTACGTGGTGGATTCCAGGCATACCATTTGCCGAAGGAGGACCTTCGTAAAAAGTAAAAGGCTTGGCTTTTGAACGAGTACTGATGCTTTTTTCAAAGATCATTTCCGTTTTCCAAAAATCGAGTATCTCTTCTCCTATTTTAGCTAATTCTAAAGTTTTAAATTCCCTATACATCAATCAAGTATCTTCAAAAATTAAGGATGCAAAGCTACGGTTTTAGAATGAATTATAGTAGTTTTGTTTGAATTTGTTTTATGGATAAGTACCTCAAAATAGGATTGATAGCCATGGTAGTTGCAGTTGTATTATTGCCTGCTGCTATTTTATTGAGAAGCCTAAGTGAAAAGCTCATGCTAGGTGCTTTAATTTTGACGATGGTATTAGAACTTATTGGTTTAGTTTTTGTTATCATTAGTATAATCAAAAAAAGAAGAGGTTAAAAAACTAAGCCATGTTAAAAGTTTTGAAACTGCAGAAGGCTGTATATGTCATCATTCTAGGAATTTTGGCGCTTATAGCAGCTCAAATAATGAGTGAAAATAAGATTGCCCAGAGTAATCTTGTTTTGGGGATTTCGGGCGCTTTGCTAATCATTGGCGCACTCATGTTTCTTTACCCAATTTTATTCGCTAAAAAAGTTGATGCCGACGGCGAGAAGGTTGAACTGCAACCCATAGAAAAAGAGCTAACGAAAGAGGAAGTTGTTTCTTAATTAATCCAAGTTTAAATTCTCTTTGTTAATAAGCGATTTGAAGTTTTTACGTTTTACACCTGATTGATTTAACATTGACACCTGGGGACAATTTGTCCCTAGGTAAGTGCCAAGACCTACATCACGTTTTCTTAATTTTTTTAAATAGTCAGTTGGATTCGTTGAATTTGTAAGTACTGCAATTATGTCTACTATAGAAAAATACCATTGATCTTCTTCAAGATGATAAAATGAACGAATCGTGGCAGTTTCAAATAATCTGATATTTCCCATAACATTTGCTTAACGTAAAAATAAAACAAAATGCTAATAGATTTAGTCCTTTAAATAGCTACTTCTCCACATTTTTCTGTGATTAATGGTCATCTAAATTCTCTTCATTCCTGGCGGCTTCGTCGGCCGGAATTAATTTCCGCATTTTTTTCTTATCAAGCCATAACATTAATGCAGGCAACAAGGTTAAATTAAACACCAAAGCTACAATCAAGGTAATGGAAAGTAATAAACCCAATACTACCGTTCCTCCAAAAGTTGAGGCAGTAAAAATCCCAAAGCCAAAGAATAAGATTAACGCAATATGAGTCATGCTAACACCTGTTTCTCTAATAGTGTCGGATACAACCTTGCTTACCGAATAATTGGTGAGGGTAAGTTCTTGTTGATAGCGTGTAAGGAAATAAATAGTTTGATCGGAAGCTAAACCGAAAGCTATCGTAAAAATTAAGATTGTAGAAGGCTTAAGAGGGATATGGAAAAATCCCATCAATCCCGCTGTGATAACCAAGGGTACAATGTTAGGAAGCAATGAAACGAACATGATGCCCAAACTTTTAAATTGGGCTAGTCTTAATAATGAAATTAAAACAATCGCTAAGCCAATACTTTCAAATAAATGTTTTAAAAGGTAATTAGTCCCTTTAGAGAAAATAATGCTTGAACCTGTTAATTCCACATTAAATCTTTTAGGGGAAAGAATGGAATCAATTCTTGGTTTTAACTCAAGCAATAATTCATCTAGTCTTTTAGAACCAACGTCGGCCATTTGGAAGCTTACCCTGGCAGTTTGTTTGTCTTTGTCAACAAAATTGGTGAGCATGTTCCCATTGCCTTTACCAGAATTTGCAGCGTAGGCTAATATGAAATTCTTTTCAATATCGGTTGGTAGCCGATAAAATGCTGAGTCACCATTGTAAAATGCTTGGGATGCATATTTCAGTCCCGTATTGAGCGATATGGATCTTGAAAATTCTGGATAGGCGGCAATCATCCGCTCCATTTTGTCAATTTTATTAAGGGTGCTGATACTTAAAATGCCATTTTTTTTCTTGGTATCTACACTGATCTCAAGCGGTAGAATACCTTCAAAGTTCTTTTCAAAAAACTTAAGGTCAGTTAAAATTTGAGAGCTTTTCGGTAAGTCGTCAACTACGTAGCCATTGATGTTGATTTTGTAGATCCCTATAAACGAAATTGCGCTTAATATAAAAGTTAAGAGATAAATCAAGACGCTTTTTTGTTGCACCAAGATATCTGTTTTTGCCAGCAAATTATCTAAGAAATTGGGAACATGTGGTGTGTTTGCTTTTCCTTTTGGCATAGGAAGATAGCTAAATATGATAGGGATTAAGCATAAACACATTAACCAAGTGAACATCACGTTTAGTGCTGCTACACCACCAAATTGCACCAAAAGCTCACTGCCGGTAAAGTACAGTACACCAAAGCCAATTGCTGCCGTTACATTCGCAATTAATGTGGTTATGGCAATACGTTCGATTGTAACGCTTAACGCTTTTTGTTGATCTCCATGTTTTTTAAGTTCATTATGGTATTTATTTAAGAGCAAAATGCTATTTGGAATACCAATAATTACAATTAAAGGGGGGACCAATCCAGTTAAGATGGTAATTTCATAGCCTAACAGTACTAGGGTACCTAGACTCCAAACAACCCCCATGATCACTACTAAAATGGGAAAGAACACCGCATAAAAGTTTCGGAAGAAAATCAGCAAAATCAGCGCAGAAACTAAGATCGACAAGCCAAGGAATAGCACAAACTCTTTTGAGACAAGCGCGCTAGTAGCTGTTCTAATGTAAGGAAGGCCCGATAAATGGACATCTATCTTGGTGCTTTCTTGAAATGTTTTTGCTTTCGCCTCTATTTCCTTTAAAATTGGGTTTCTAGCAACAGAATTTAATATTTTAGGGTCAAAAGTAATAGCCATTAAAGTGGCATTACTATTTTTATTAAATAAAAGGCCATCGTAAAATGGCATTCCTTGAATCTTGTTTTTAAGGGAATCCATTTCCGCATCGGTGTGAACAGGGCTTGCGGGGACTGAACTAACTACAAACTTTTGGTTAATGGTATCTTTTTGAAGCTCAAATAGTTTTCCAACAGATAATACGCCTTTGATGCCACTTAGCTTTTGGATTTCATTTGTAAGCTTCACCCATTTGCTATAATTTTCTTTTTGGTAAATTGCAGGATCTTGGATTCCTAATACCATTACACTACCATCTTCTCCAAATGTTTTTTTGAAGCTGTTATATTTAATAAAAACGGAATCAGTTAATGGCAAAATTTTACTTCCCGCATACGAGAGCTTTAAATTTTTGGCATTCCAGCCCATGAAAATTGTTATAACCAGGAAGAAAATAAGAAGGGGAATTCGGTTTTGAAGTATAGCTCTGGAGAGTTTAGCCCACATATCAACTGCATTTTAAAAAGGTAAAGAAAGTATAAAAACTGCTGAATACAAAATATAAACCTTCTTTTGTTGTTAAACTAACAGTAAAAAGAGGTTAATTGTTTCTCCTAAAATTGATGTAATTTAGCATAAATGAAAGCCTTACTTAAAAGTTTTGTTTACGCATTTAATGGATTGGTTTATGCTTTTAACACGCAACTGAACTTTAAAATTCATTGTATAGCAACAATATTAGTTGTTGCGCTGGGGTGGTATGTAGGTTTGTCAAATATGGAATGGATCTTTATTGCAATAGCCATAGCTGTGGTAATTGTGGTTGAGCTGATTAATACCGGAATTGAACTTTTAGTTGATTTTGTTTCTCCAGAACGTCATCCCAAAGCAGGGGCGATTAAAGATATTGCCGCTGCGGCAGTGCTGATTTCTGCTTTAATGGCTTTAGCAATTGCTTTGATTATTTTTGTGCCTAAATTTGTTTAAATGCTGCATAAAACTAGAGGGATTGTTTTAAAGACTACAATGTATAGCGAGAGCAGTGTTGTGGTAAAAATTTTCACCGAAAAGTTCGGTATCCAGTCCTATCTAATTAATGGTGTAAAAAAAGCGAAAGCAAAAATATCCATGAATATTTTGCAGCCTTTACACTTATTGGAGATGGTGGTTTATCATAAAACAACGACGCAGATCCAGCGAGTTTCGGAGGCCCGACCGTCACCAACATTTAGGACAATACCTTATCATGTGATAAAAAATACGATTGTTCAATTTTTAAATGAAGTGCTCTATAAAAGTGTCCATCAACAAAATGCAGATCAGCATTTATTTGATTTTATTTATAGCGCAATTAGTTGGTTTGATGAAACCGACGAGCCTAGTGCAAATTTCCATCTGGCTTTTTTACTAAAACTTTCGAGATTTTTGGGTTTCGCTCCGCACTTTCAGTCGCGGTCCGACCAATTATATTTTGATTTACAAGGTGGGGAGTTTGCATCACTTCCGCCTATTCATCCTTATTTTATTGAAAAAATTGATGCAGAATACCTAAATCAATTATTTAATTGTCGATTTGAAAAATTATTTGAAATAGAAATTTCTAATTTGAAAAGGAGGTTCTTGTTAGATAAAATATTGGTTTACTATACGTTACATGCTGCTTCTTTTGGTCAAATTAAATCGCATCAAATATTGGAAGAGGTACTTTCATAAAAAAAGTGAAATTTTTTTTGCAAAACAAATAGAAGACGCTATATTTGCAATCCCAAAACGAAAGAGATTTATTTAATTGTTGAGGGTCGATGATCGGATAATCATCACAAAAACATCAGGGAAATTAGCTCAGCTGGTTCAGAGCACCTCGTTTACACCGAGGGGGTCGGGGGTTCGA
>DATJDT010000450.1:0-7648 GCA_035497275.1 Pedobacter sp. | reverse complement strand
GCGATAAGCATATGCTCATTATAAAAGAAAGTAACAAAAACTAGGATGCTTAAAAAGACCAATAATATCCCCCAGCCCCAAAAGCTAAAAACCATCAATGCAACTGCTGCACCAAGAAAAGCAAATCCTATAATTAAACGTAAAAAGTTCGGCATGATTTAATAATATTTTTGCAAATATCGTGTTTATATACCAAAAAATACATTTAAAATTTATATTTTACACAAAAAAACCACATCGCCACAAGTACTCACAATTAAAAAAATAAATATATGAGAAGTATCATTTCGGCTATCTTATTACTATTTGCAATGAACACAAACGCACAAGAATTAAATAAAAAAGTACAGGATCAATATAGAAATCAGGAAATATTATTAAACTCCTGTACAAGAGAGGGTTTAACTACTTTTCCAGAATTTAAAGCTGGTTATGATTCGTACTATGCAGCATATAAACCCGACTCTGTAAGCCTAATTGAATTGAATAAATTAGTTAAAGGGAAAAAGGTTACCATTGTTTTTGGCTCATGGTGTGGTGATAGTAAATATCAGGTACCTAATTTCTTAAAAATTGCCGACGCCCTTAAGCTAAGTGAAAAAGACATAACTTTCATCGCTGTTGATGGTGCTAAAAAAGCTGAAAATGGCTTAATAGATAAATTGAAAATAGAACGTGTACCTACATTTATCTTTACTGATAAAAAAGGTAATGAAGTTGGGCGGATAACTGAAAGACCTCACGAAACACTTGAGAAGGACATGCTAGTTGCCTTATTGATGAAGCCTGCCCTACCTGGAAAACCAGAACCTAAATTCAAATAGCATGCCTGCAGCTTTAACGCCTGATTGGTTAAAACACCTTGATCAAGAATTTGAAAAGCCTTACATGAAAACATTGAAATCCTTTTTGCTCGAAGAAAAGCAGAAAGGATTTACTGTTTACCCCAAATCTGGCGATATTTTTAACGCCTTTAACCACACGCCATTTGAGCAGGTTAAAGTGATTATCTTGGGGCAGGACCCATATCATGGTACCGGACAAGCGCATGGCTTATCATTCAGTGTCCAGAAAGGAATGGTTGTTCCGCCATCGCTTAAAAACATGTATAAAGAACTGGCTAGTGAGTTTTCCGATTTTAAGATCCCTAGTCACGGAAATTTAACAAGTTGGGCAGACCAAGGCGTTTTATTGCTTAATGCAACGTTAACAGTGCGGGCACATGAAGCAGGCTCCCATCAAAAAAGAGGCTGGGAAATTTTCACAGACAAGGTGATAACAGAACTTTCTGCACATCGCAAAGGCTTAGTATTTTTATTATGGGGAAGATATGCCCAACAAAAAGAAGCTTTAATAGACCAGCAAAAACATCATATCCTTAAAGCTGCACATCCCTCACCTTTCTCGGCCTATAATGGCTTTTTTGGATGTGGACATTTCGCCAAAGCGAATGAACTTTTAGCTCGTGAAGGATTAACGCCCATTAATTGGCAGATTGAAGATTAATTTACCTTACAATCAACACAGGAATAGTTACTCTATGCCTTACCGAATTTACTGTTGTACCAAATATCAAGTCTTTTAAACCTTGATGCCCATGCGCGCCCATCACCAGTAGTTCGATCTCATTTTGCTTAGTAATCTCGGCGATGGACTTCGCAGTGTTACCAAAACCAATATGTATGCTCGCATGGTAACCTAAGTCTGATAAGTTTAATTGGTATTTCTCTAAATTCTCTGTGTCGGCCTGTGTTTCATGATCCATTGCAGTTTTACCATGATAGCGAGCTGCTGCAGTTTCTACAATATGGATTAAGGAATAATGTGCCTCTTTACCACCTTGAATAAGGGCATGACGAATAGTGTTTCTATCGTTCGAAGAGAAGTCGACCGTAATACCGATCTTTTTATAATTTATCTTCTCAATATTCTCAATAGCCAATGCATTGCCATGAGGCACATTCCCAATTCGTTGTTTTTTATGCACTAATGGATAAATGAAGATATAGATGAGCAATAGCCCCACCAATATAGCCATTGGAATTACGATTACATAAATATACCAGCCATCTGCTTCGGCCATCCATCCAGAAATTTCTTCAACTACAAGTTTAATATTTAGACTCACAATTACCACCGCGCTCATCCATGCTAATACTTTAACCCAAGTTTTAATGGTAAAATCCTTCATTTCCTTTTTATCAGAGGTAAGGTGTATCAAAGGAATTATGGCAAAACCTAACTGTAAACTTAGTACAACCTGACTTAGGATCAATAATCCGCCGAGCGCTTTTTCTCCAAAAAACAAAATCGTAAAAAAGGCAGGGATAATGGCCAATAAACGTGTAATCAGCCGTCTAAGCCAAGGCTGAATTCGAAGGTTAAGGTGGCCTTCCATAATAATCTGTCCAGCTAAAGTGCCTGTAACGGTTGAGCTTTGTCCGGCAGCAATCAAGGCAATTGCAAACAATGCTGGAGCCACATCGCCAAAAATATTACTCAATAAACGATGTGCATCTTGAATTTCCGCCACCTGATGGAAGCCATTCTTAAAAAAAGCGGCAGCGGCCAAAATCAAGATCGCAGCATTTACAAAAAAAGCAAGATTTAACGCAACTGCCGTATCTATAAAATTAAATTTGATCGCTTCTTTAATTCCTTGATGATCTCGTTCAAACTTTCGAGTTTGAACCAAGGAGGAATGCAGATAGAGGTTGTGCGGCATCACTGTAGCGCCAATAATACCAATAGCAATATATAAAGCTTCACCGCCAAGCATAGAGGGCTCAAATCCCTTAGCAATCTCCCTAAGTGAGGGCTCTACAATGAACATCTCTATCAGGAACGAAATACCCACAATAAAAACCATTGAAACAATAAAGGCCTCCATTTTTCGCATTCCTTTGTTCAAGAGGAAAAGCAGCAATACGGTATCAAAAATTGTAATGGAAACGCCCCAAATTAAAGGGAGGCCAAAAAGGAGGTTTAAACCGATAGCCATACCAATAATCTCTGCCAGATCACAAGCGATGATTGCCGTTTGCGCTAAAATAAATAACGGAAAATTAACCCATTTTGGATAGGCATTTCTCGAAGCCTGTGCTAAATCTAAGCCTCTAACGATTCCCAAACGCGCGCTTAAAGACTGCAAAAGCAATGCGATTAAATTAGACATCAATAACACCCAAATTAATTGATAGCCAAATTTGCTACCACCTGCAATATCTGTAGCCCAATTGCCTGGATCCATATACCCTACACTTACCAAGTAAGCGGGACCAATAAAAGATAGTATTCGTTTCCAACCCGAGCGCTTATCTGTTGCTACGCTTTTATGTACCTCACTTAAAGACTGCTTTTGGTTCATGTTTATTTGCTAATTAAGATATGTTTAGCTACTTCTTTACTGATATTTATTTTTCTATCTTCAATTAAAAGCTCCACTGAACCATCAAAATCAATAATTTCAGAGACTTCTATTCTTTTTCCCAAGGTTAACCCCAGTTTTTCTAAATGTTTTAAAAAGGGGGATGAATGCTCGCTTACCCCTGTAATGGTACCCTTTTCGTTAGTTTTAAGTTTACTTAATTTAACAAACGATAAATCCGCGAAGTTGCCGTATTGATCAGGTATCGGGTCTCCATGGGGATCTACTTTTGGAAATTCTAAAAACTCATCTAATCGTTCCACTAAAAGTGTCGACTTAATATGCTCTAATTCTTCGGCAACTTCATGCACCTGATCCCATTTAAAGTTTAATTTCTCTACTAAAAATACTTCCCAAAGGCGATGTCTTCTTACAATATTGATAGCCGCTAACTTCCCCTTTTCGGTTAAGGTAACCCCTTGATATTTTACGTAATTAACCAGTTCTTTATCAGAAAGCTTTTTAATCATGTCTGTTACCGATGCTGCTTTTGTTTGAATACGTTCGGCAATTGAATTAGTTTGAACAGGATTACTGATTACCGATAAGTGATAGATTATTTTTAGGTAATTCTCTTCTGTAAATGACTGCATTTTTGTCTGTCTAATTTTTAATTTAGACAAATCTAAAAAATAATCAGTAAAATAAAAAGCATTTTTTCAACCTATTTATAAAATAAAATTTGGCTAGTAACCGTTAGTATTCTACCTTTGACAATAATTCCCTAAATTATGGCATCAGAACTCGATAAAACAGATTTTAAAATTCTTAAGCTATTACAAGAAAATGGTAGAATTACCAATTTACTTTTATCGCAAGAGATTGGTTTATCTCCTGCACCAACATTGGAGCGTGTACGTAAGCTAGAAATGTCGGGTTATATTAAAAGTTACCATGCACTAGTTGACGAAGAAAAACTTGGTCTAGGCATTAAAACTTTCATCCAAGTTCAATTAGACTTTCACAAGAACAATACTATCCAAATCTTTTTAGACGAAGTGAATCAGATTAACGAAATCACTGAGTGCCATCATGTTACCGGGCAGGCGGATTTTTTATTAAAGGTTTATGTGAATGACATTAAAGCTTATGAAAGATTAATTATGGATAAGATCAGTAAGATATCTGTGGTTAAAACATTTCAAACGATGATGATCATGTCTACTACCAAGAAAGAACCTATTGTACCATTGGAATATTAACTTACAACTTATTTAATCGTCAGTCTTATTCCCAAAAACGCTCTAATTCCCTGATTTGGAGCATATACATAATTAGGATCAAAAGTTAATCCGTAGGGGTTGTTTGCTGTTGCGATAACTTGTCCGTTGGCATCAAACTGTACATTTTTATCAAAAGGATCTTTAGCACCAGCGATAATAAAAGGGGTTCCTTTATTTGGTGTAAAATTGAGCAAATTTTTAACTCCGCCATAAAGCTCTATCCGTTTAAATCCATCATAAACCAATTGAATATTCTGTATGCTCCATACCGGCGAAAATGGCCTTCGCGGATCCATTGCCCCTAACAAAGGTAAGCGCATTGGGCTATAAATATTCCCAGTATAGTCAATCCCTAAGTGTAGCTTATTAATTTTATAAGATACTGCCCATGTTCCGGAAAACTTTTCCGTTAAAATTTGTTGCTGCCTAACTCCTTTTGAAACAAAGCCTACATCTTGATAGGTTAACCCCGTGGTTATTTTTAACCCTGAGCTAAATGCTACGTCCATATTAGCCGTTAATCCTTTACTCACTGCATAACCATCAAGGTTATCATAAATAATCTGGTTGGGATTTGAATCAAAGTCTCCCATAATTCGATTATTAAAATAAGTATAAAATCCAGAAATATCGAGACCTAAAAAGGTACCGTTATGTAGGTGAATCTTTTTTAAGTAGTTTAAATTTACATTGTAGGTACGTTCAGGTTTTAATTCATGCTCAATTACAATCTGTCGAGCTCCGGTTAAGGCAGCATGATCTTCGGTAAAAATATTTACTACTCTAAAACCTGTTCCCGCATTTAGGCGGATGATATTATTTTCGTCCCATGCCAATTTATAAGCAAATCTAGGGGTAAAGATGTGTCCATGGATTGAATTATAATCATATCTAAATCCGGCTAAAACAGCATGCTTAGCCCCTAATTTAACTTCGTCTTGGATAAATAAACCAGGCAACAGTGTTCGCTCCGGATTATTTGAAGAGTTGTTCAAATCGGCTGATGCAGTGGCTGGAGTGTTGTCATCGTAATAAGTATACCGAAAAGCCGCCCCAAAAAGCAGGTCGTTATTTCCTAATTTTTTATCCCAAGTTAACTGTGAAAATGCGATTTGCTGCTTTGCGATATAGGAGGTAGCGCCATACCTACTATCTTGTTGATGATTGGTTAATGAAAATGATAAAAAAACTTTCTCATTAACGGGTAGCTGATAATTACCAATAAGCTCCATTCTTTTCGTATAAATACTTTCCCCATAGCGTATATCGCCACCTCTATATGTTTTATCCCAATTCAGCTCGCCTCCCCACCTATCTTCGTACAAATAGCGACCAGCCAGTGAAAATAACCTATGCTGCTTCCGTTCAATATTCCATTTTTGAAATATAGAAATACGATCTTGCAAAGTTACATCAGTAAAACCATCATGGTTATGATCTACTTTATTGCCATATTTAAAATAGTTCAGGCCTGTTAAAACAGCTATTTTTTTATGCAGATTTAATTTAAAACCGAGATCAGTATTATGTTCTCCATAACCTGTGGTCATTACATCAGCAGCTAAGGCAGCCGCATTTTGAACTTTTTTAGTAATGATATTAATCAACCCACCCACCGCTTCACTTCCATATAAAGACGATGCTGGTCCTTTTACAACTTCAATACGTTCAACAAGTGCATTAGGAATACCAGATAAACCGTAAACTGTTGACAGGCTGCTCACAATTGGCATTCCATCAATCAGCACCATCGTATATGGACCTTCTAAACCATTGATATGGATATCGCCCGTATTACAGATATTGCAGTTAAGCTGAGGTCTTACTCCATTCACATTTTGCAGCGCTTCAAAAATACTTGGGGTTGGATTTTTCTTGAAAAACTTTGCCGTATAAATTTCTACAGGAACGGGACTTTCTAATCTATTCACTTCTTTTTGGGTACCTGTAATAACTACTTCATTTAGCTTCTCATCTAAAGTTTCGAGGAGCATTTGTGACAAGGTAGTATCCTTCATTAAATTTACTGCTAAGTTTAGTGTTCTATAGCCTAATAAGCTAACTTTTAAGTTGTAAACTCCAGGCTTTAACCCAGTGAAACCAAAATTACCCAAACTATCTGTGGCGATAAGTTTCTTTTGCTCGGCTAATAATACTGTTGCTTTTGGATCTCCAGCTGCTATTTTTACCGAGCCCTTTAGCATAAACTGCTGTGCCTTAACAGTGTGAGAAATAAACAGGAAGGACATAAATAAGATTAGTCTATACATGATGTATTAATTAGCTTAACAAAAATATAAATTTAGATTAACCTAAAAAAATATTTAGAGATATTTATTTCTTATTCTTTCTTTAAGCCCGTATCATTAAAAAGAAATTCCGATATTTGTAATATGGCTAACGATATCCAAATAAAGAACAAGAGAGCATATTTCGACTATCATGTATTAGAGAGTTTCATTGCAGGAATTGCTTTATTAGGCACTGAAATTAAAGCTATTAGACAGGGGAAAGCGAACATGACGGATGCCTTTTGCATGTTTATTGACAACAACCTATATGTTCGAAATCTGCATATTTCTGAGTATAGCCATAGTTCTTTTCATCATCACGAAATCAAAAGGGATCGCGCTTTACTTTTAAAAAAGAAGGAACTTAAGAAATTAAAAATAAAGGGCGAAGAAAAGGGATATACAATCGTGCCATTAAGAATATTTACAAACGAGAGAGGTTTTGCTAAAATAGAAATTGCCTTGGCTCAAGGTAAAAAAGAATTCGACAAACGGGATAGCATTAAAGATCGTGAAAGTAAGCGTGAAATGGATAGGGCAATGAAAGTTTAGCAGTTGCTACCAAGCCTGGTCTCCTACTAAGGGCACGAATCTGAAGGTGTCCAATTCTATTTTATCATAGTCATTTTCATTGACCCGAATAACCGTAATCATTTTTTGAGACTTTTCGTCGCCCACAGGAATTACCAGAATACCTCCTATTTTTA
>DATJDT010000449.1:0-3117 GCA_035497275.1 Pedobacter sp. | reverse complement strand
GCATTAACAAATTTGGGGTTAATTGATGCCTATACTCTTTTAAACAAGCAATATCAGGCGGCTGCAATTAATGCTAAGAATTTAGCTGTGCAGCATGGTATTGGTAGTGTAGAGGCTAAAGCCGCCGCTGCTGAAGCATTAGCATTGAATACTCAAATTCAAGCAATTGATAAGACGGTGGGGTAATCTCAAAAGAACGTAGGTAACTACGGGAGTGCGTTTACTAAAGGATTATCAAGTGTTTGGGGAGGATTACGTAAAATAGCTTATATAATACCAGGATTAGGAATTGCAGGGTTAATATCTATGATAACAGGACCTTTAATATCAGCATTTGAATCATGGTTTTCAGCCTCTAAAAAAATAGTAAGTGAACAAGAATTACTAAAAAACGCTACATCTGATTTTAATAAAGAATTTATATCAGCAAGTACGGCTTCAATATCCAAATTAGAATTACTCAGAGACGCTATTACAAATACGAGTAAAACAGAATCGGAACGATTGAGTGCTTTAAGGGTTTATAATAAAGTAGCTACGGATAATAATAAAATTGATGAAAAGCAAATTGATAATTTAGCTTTAATTAATACCAAAATAGCTGACCAGATTGCTCTTATAGAACATAGGGCATTAGCTACTGCATCTGAACAGATAGTAACACAAGCAGCAACTAAATTATTATTGGCTAAAGAGGAAGCTAGAAAAAAAGCAATTAAACAGCAAATAGTTGAGGATGCATATGATATTCAAACTGTACAAGGTGCTAAAACTGATGCTTATTTCAAAACATTAGTTAGAGAAGGGGCAATAAGAACTAAAATTGCTAACGACGAAGGAGTAAAACAAGCTCAAGCAGAATTTGATGCGGCAAAACAAATAGCAAATCAATATGTTGATTTTAGCGGGGAAGAAGAAAAAGTCAAAAAGGATAAAAAAGTAGGCGCTGATTCTTTACAAGAACTTAAAGACAGGTTAAATACTGAGTTTGATATTTATAAAATTCATCAGGAAGCTAAAATAAGGTTATTCGATAATGATGTAAAAAGCGAATCAACTTATTATCTCGATAAATTAACTGCCTTTGATAATTATTTAAAGGCTCAAAAAGAACTATTAGATAAAGAAGAACAGCACGAAATAGATTTAGCCACTAATGCAACGGCCAGAGAAAAGCAGCATTTGCAAGAACAGAAAGCAGGCAAATCAGATGCGGAAAAGTCACGTATTGATGAAAATATTGCTATTAATCAAAAGAACTTAGAGCAGCAAATTTTACTTATAAAGGCTAAATATGCTGACGAAGGGAATAAGGTGATCGAAGGTGCAGCCGATGTCCGTAATAAAATAGTTGAAGACCATCTAAAGATTGAGCAGGAGTTATACGAACAATACTCTAAGGATTTACAGGACAATATCGATAAGGATAATGAAAGAATAAAGAAAGGTTTTGAAGAACGCGCAAAACAGGAAGAGGATTATGCTAAAGAAAAGATCAGGCTTTTAAAAGAATTGCATGATCAGGAAGAACAATTAGCAGAACAGGCCGGTAATTTTTTATTTGCTCTTGCTACATCTGGTTATGAAAATCAGTTGAATTTATTAACTAAACAGGGTGAAGATATTCAAAAGAGAAAAGACCAGGAATTAGCCGCAAATGATATTTTAGTACAATCTACGCAAGATAAAGCAGCGAATGTAATATTAATTAATTCTCGCGCCCAAGCACAACAAGATGTTTTAGACAGAAAAACAGCCGCAATTAAAACCAAAGAAGCACAGTTCCAAAGGGCACAACAGATATTTGAGATAGGGATTAACACTATAAAGGCAATAGCGGCTATTAAATTAGCAATCGTAGAAGAAACTATTAAGGCGATAGCTAATCCTCTGCTCACACCGTTAATAGGGTTAATAGCAGCGCAAATACCTGTTGCATTAGCTTCGTCCGCTTTATCGATCGGGGCAATCCTGGCTACTCCTTTACCGCGATATAAAGGCGGTAGGGGTGAAAAAGGAGAAGAGTTTGCAATAGTGGGAGACGGTGGCGTAAATGAATTTATCATGAGAGGAACCGGACAGATAGAAAAAACACCGGCTGTTAATACGCTTACTCACTTAATGCCAAAAGACAAAGTTTATCCTAATAAAGAATCACTGATGCGTGAATTGATGTTTAATAATATGCAACTTTCTGACTATTCAGTAGGACAGGATGGAGGAATAAACAGGAATGATATTAAGAAAATGACAAATGAAATTGTAGGAGCGGTTAACGATATAAGGATTCAAACTCAATTGGTAACAAAGTCGGGTTGGAGGAATCATAATGAGAGGTTAGCTCAATATGATGCTTGGGTAAATAGAGTAATAAAAAATTGATTATGGAATATAAAGTGGTTAAAATAGATAATCTGAACTTAGTGTTACCTATAATATGGAAATTAATTGAAGATTATAAAAAGGCGAGTTATTATGGATGGGAAATGCAAATAATGACAATTATTAAGACGGGTGAACAATATACTTTAGGACATATAGATCAAATTATAAATAATTAATGTACCAGGAGAAGCAAGAAGAACTAAAGAGTGTAATTAGTGAGATTAAAAAGGTGCCTAAAAATACGGTTCCTTATATTAGGTTAAAAAGAAAAGCGAACTTATTACACATAGAATTAATAAAGATTGAAAAAATGATAAATAGTTTAAAAAATTGAAACAATTCTTACCTTTTTTAACAGACGATACAGGCCGCTCTTTAAGTGTGGAGGACGAAGTTGTTGTAACATCTTCCATACCAGACCCACTAAAAAACTCACCAGATGGGTGGGAGCAAAATACATTGCAATGGGCAAGGAATAAAGAATTTTATGGAATAATAAAAAGCTACACAACTTCATTAAAGTTCTATCTGCAAGGGGCTAAGATACTAAGAAACGCATTTTACAAATTAGGGATGGAAACGGTTTTGTTTTTTATATGGTTGAAGCAAAATGTAACCTTTGGTGCGGGTATGAAGTATGAAGGTTGGTATAAAGGTGAACCGGATTTTAGTACCTTCAAAGACGAATGGGACGCAGTAGAAATAAGTATTGCTGAGGGCGGGTTTTTTAAA
>DATJDT010000448.1:0-4579 GCA_035497275.1 Pedobacter sp. | reverse complement strand
AGCAAGGTTACACACGGCAACCTCATCTTTAGAAGTATACTCTATAATCTCAGTACACAGGTTAGAGCTCTTTATAGTACCCAGATTTTGCTGATTAGATTTACTATTAGCAGCATCCTTATACAATAAATACGGAGTACCAGTTTCAATTTGAGCATCTAAAATAGCGAACCAAAGTTCTTGAGCTTTAATTGTTTTACGCGCTCTACCTTCTTGTTCATAGCGAGTATATAACTTGTTAAACTCTTCGCTATGGCAATCTGCTAAGCCCGGTGCTTCATCTGGTGAGAACAAACTCCAATCGCCATTTTCTTCAACACGTTGCATAAACAAATCGCAGATCCAAAGTGCATAGAATAAATCACGCGCGCGCATTTCTTCTTTTCCATGGTTTTTACGTAAATCTAAGAAAGAGAAAATATCAGCATGCCATGGCTCTAAATAAATTGCAAAAGCACCTTTGCGCTTACCCCCACCTTGATCTACATAGCGAGCTGTATCATTAAATACTTTAAGCATCGGAACAATACCGTTACTTGTACCATTTGTACCACCAATATAAGCGCCGGTAGCACGGATATTATGAATGCTTAAGCCAATACCGCCCGCACTTTGTGAAATTTTAGCAGTCTGTTTTAAAGTATCATAAATACCCTCAATGCTATCATCTTGCATCGTTAACAAGAAACACGATGACATTTGAGGTTTAGGAGTTGCTGCATTAAATAAAGTTGGTGTAGCGTGTGTAAACCAACGCTCACTCATCAAATTATACGTTTTAATTGCACTGTCAATATCTCCTTTGTGAATACCAACAGATACACGCATAAATAAATGCTGAGGGCGTTCAACAATTTGGCCATTTACTTTTAATAAATATGATTTCTCCAGGGTTTTGAAACCGAAATAATCAAAACCAAAATCTCTATCATAAATAATTGTGCTGTCTAAGATATCAGCATTCTCTTTAATTACTTCCCAAACATCGTCTGCAATTAAAGAAGACGGTTTGTCAGTTTTAGGGTCTATGTAGGTATACAACATTTCCATCGTTTTTGAGAACGACTTCAAGGTGTTCTTATGCAAGTTAGAAACAGCAATACGTGAAGCTAGCAATGCATAATCAGGGTGTTTTGTAGTTAGGGATGCAGCTGTTTCTGCGGCTAGATTATCAAGTTCAGAAGTTGTAACACCGTCATACAAACCTTCAATTACCTTCTTGGCAACATCAATTGGGTCTACTAACTCTGCATTAAAACCATAACATAACTTTTCAATCCGAGCAGTTATCTTATCAAACTTTACCGCTTCTTGGCGGCCATCTCTTTTTATTACAAACATCCTTTAAAATATTATTGGTGCATATCGTGAAATAGTGGCACCAGGTTTTAAAATTTATTATTTAGTATCGAGTATCAAGACTGGAGCCCTAACCTTCCGTCTTCAAACCCTCTTCCACTTAATCTCTTTATATCTTTTTATTCTTTATACATTATTTGTCAGCCAGCGTATAAGGGAGACTAAAAATCATCATCTAAAGAAAACGCAGCTGCTTTATCTTCTGTTGAAGTTAATACTCCACTTTTCTGATAGTCGCCCACTCTCTTTTCAAAGAAATTCGTTTTCCCTTGTAATGAAATCATTTCCATAAAGTCGAACGGATTAGTTGCATTATAAATCTTTTTATAACCCAACTCCTGTAACCATCTATCGGCTACAAATTCTATATATTGGCTCATTAGTTTCGCATTCATGCCGATTAGTGCGACAGGCAATGCGTCTGTAATGAATTCTTTTTCAATTTCTACAGCATCACTAATGATACCATGTACTTGTTTCTCACTTAGTTTGTTGCTCAACATACCGTATAGTAAGCATGCAAACTCGCAGTGTGAACCTTCATCTCTTGATATTAATTCGTTACTAAAGGTTAAACCAGGCATTAAACCACGTTTTTTCAACCAAAAGATAGAGCAAAAACTACCGCTAAAGAAAATACCTTCAACTGCTGCAAAAGCAACCAATCGCTCGGCGAAAGTTCCATTTTCAATCCACCTTAATGCCCATTCAGCTTTCCTTTTAACTGCTGGAACCGTGTCAATAGCGTGAAATAAACGATCCTTCTCATCCGGATCTTTAATGTAAGTATCAATTAGTAAAGCATAGGTTTCGGCGTGAATATTTTCCATCATAATCTGGAAACCATAAAAACAACGTGCTTCAGGCAATTGAACTTCGCTCATAAAATTTACAGCCAAATTTTCATTTACAATACCATCACTTGCTGAGAAAAAAGCAAGTATATGAGAAATAAAATGCCTTTCGCCATCATTCAAATTATCCCAATGCTTTTGATCATCGGATAAGTCTATTTCTTCTGCTGTCCAAAAACTCGCTTCTGTTTTTTTATACATTTCCCAAAGAGCGGGATACTTAATCGGTAAAAGGACAAAACGATCCTTATTTTCCTTTAGCAATAATTCTTCTTCCTGCGGCATAAACTTATTTTTTTACGTTTAGAAATCTATTAAAATCAATTCGCCCACAAAACCCATTTAGCTCGCTATTCTTTAAAAACGTTTAAATTGCGCCCGTTTTTAACAAACTAAATGTTAAGTACTTAAATAATATTATGTGAGGATTCTTTTAAAGAACTTTGTTTAACAAATATAGAAGTTGGGGGATTTTTTGCCTTACAAAGTTGTTAACATGTTTATTAATTACCCGATAGTTTTCATCAAAATAGTGTCAGAAACGACATGAAAAAAAGCTAATTATTTCTTTTTAAGCACTTACAGAATCAAAATGAGTGTTAATAATTTTAAAAAACGGGCTGTAACAACAACTAATTGCACGTTATTTTAACACGTAAGAAATTTCTACTTTCGCATAGCCTAGTCTATAGATTCCCAAGGCTTTAGCCGCACTTTGAGACAAGTCTAATTCAAATTTTTTACTGAATGGCCCACGATCATTAACTCGTACTTCAACAACTTTATCGTTGTGCAAATTCTTAACTCTTATAATTGTTCCAAAGGGTAGCTTTCGATGAGCTGCAGTTAACTTGGCAGCCCTGTACCTTTCACCACTCGTAGTTTTCCTACCTTCAAATTTTTTGGCATAATAAGTAGTGAAAATGGTTTTAACTACCGTATCGGCTTCCTTTACAGGCAGGAATTGAGCCTTCGCTCCAAAAGAAATTAAACTTAAGAACAGAAATAGTTTCCTCATGTGATGATTTGTTGCTAGCTGTTGTTTAGTGGGGCTCAAATATACAAAATGATTTTTAATGACCTAAAACGGGAAAAATTACCAAGATACCGACCTATGCAACACAGTATTTTCTGGTATGATTTTCTTAACGACTTCGTAAGTAGGCCTACTTACGAAGTCAAAATTGAAACAAAAAAATTTTGAAAAATATATTTCTTTTAGCATCTTGTAGTTTAAATTAACTCTCTCATGAAAATCCGTCTTACAATACTCCTGTTAGTGGTATTAGCTTCTACTATAGCTAACGCTCAAAAAATGAAAATTAGTGTCCTCCCTGCAGACGCTACGATATACGAGTCGAAAACTGGTGGTCAAGAAGAACTCTTAGGAACAGGGTCTGCTGAGATTAAAATTAACAAAGACTTTCCTATTAAGCTGGTTTTTAAAAAACCAGGATTTAAACCATTCACAAAGTCTTACCAACGCTTAAAGGGTATTGACCCTAAAAAAGAAGACCTTGTTGAGTTAAAAGATAGAATGGTTACCGTATCGGCTGAACCTTATGACGCTAAAATTTTTGTAAATGGAATAGAAATTGGCACCAAAAAAATATACGTATACATAAGTGAAAATAGTTCAACAACTGTTGAGGTAACCAAACCAGGTTTCTATAAAAAAACTAAAGTTTATTACAATCAACCAGGTAGAGATGTTTCTCCAGTAGACGACTTCATTATTTTAGAAGATAGGGCTGTTAAAGTAAAACTATCCCCAAATGATGCACAGATTTTTGTTGATGGCAAGAAGTTAGCCGACAATTCTGACGAGATTGTTGTTCCAAGCAAAACAAATGTTTCTGTAGAATATAGAAAAGAAGGCTATGTTCCTATAGAGCGAACTTATTATAACAAGGAAGGAATGCCCCAAACTCCTTTATTTGAAACTATTACCCTAAAGGACAGAGTTGTAAGAATAAATACAACACCCAATGATGCAGTGATTAAAGTTGACGGAAAACAGGTAGCCAATGGCGAGCATTCTGTTAAGATCTTAGACGGTGCCTGCGTTGAAGTCATTGTAGAACGTGCAGGTTTTGTGCCTGTGATTAAAAATTTCTGCAATCAAAATAATATGCAGGCGCCTCCTACAAATGAACATATTGCCCTTAAAACAGATGAAGCTTATACTTCCTCTATACAAAGCGATCAGGCCAACGTGAATTTCAGTATAACTGTTGGTGCAACGAGAACACCAGAAGATGCTTGGAAAATCATTAATGGGATTGTAACCAATTATTTTGATGTAATTGAAATGGCCGATAAAGAAACATCTTATTTACGTACTGCATGGTCTATGAAAAATTTCC
>DATJDT010000447.1:0-2698 GCA_035497275.1 Pedobacter sp. | reverse complement strand
CTTGTTCCTTGCTTCTTATTCCTTGTTCTTTGCTCTTTCTACTTTTGCCTTGCTACTTTTAATTTAACTTTTAACTTAACTTTTAACCAATTTTAATACTTCTTCTGCTATTATCATATCAGCATCTTTCAATGCCATTTTACCAATATTTTCACTTAACACTTTACAACGTGTTGTATTTTTTAATAAATTCAATGCCTCCATCACTAAAGTATCCTCGGCAGAACGATCATTTACCAAAATAGCTGCATCGTTTTTAACTAAAGCCATTGCATTTTTCGTTTGATGATCTTCTGCTACATTTGGAGATGGAACCAAGATAACGGGCTTTTTAATTAAGCAAAGTTCTGCAATAGTGCCAGCTCCAGCTCTTGAAATAATTAAATCTGCTGCGGCATAGGCAAGATCCATTCTATTTAAGAATTCAAGAATTCGAACATTTGGATGAAAATCTGGCCCCAAACGTTCCATAATTCCTTTATAATAAAACTTACCTGTTTGCCATATTACCTGTACATCTTGCTCGATAAACTCATGTATATGTTTTTCAATGCTTTTATTTAAAGTTCCAGCACCTAGGCTTCCTCCGGTAACCAAAATTGTTTTCTTTAATGGATCTATACTTAAAAGTTCCGCTCCCTGATGATGCTTATCCTTAATATCAACCACCTCTTTCCTCACTGGATTTCCAGTTTTAAGAATCGCTTGTGCAGGAAAAAACCGATCCATTTCATCAAACGCAACGCATATTTTTGCGGCCTTTTTCCCTAACCATTTATTTGTGATACCAGCATACGAATTTTGCTCCTGTATTAAATAAGGTATCCCTTTTAAAGATGCCGCATAGAGTAATGGACCGGAAGCATATCCTCCAACGCCTACAACAGCATTTGGCTTAAAATCATCAATTAACTTCATTGCCTTCCTTACGCTTGTAAGTACTTTAAAAGGAAGCCCTAAGTTTTTAAAGATCGAACCTCTCTGTATCCCACTTATATTTAAACCCACAATTTTATATCCTGCAGCTGGAACTTTTTCCATCTCCATTCTGCCTTCTGCACCAACAAACAATAGTTCGCAATTAGGAACCATGCTTTTTAGCGCATTGGCAATAGCAATGGCGGGAAATATATGCCCGCCTGTGCCACCGCCGGATATGATAATTTTTGGGAAATTATTCATTTTTTGTTTTCTTTTTTATTGCGTCATTGCGAGCAACGAAGCAATCTGTTACTTATATTATTTGTTATTGAGATTGCTTCGTCATGCATCATTGCGAGGAACGAAGCAATCTTTTATTTACGCCATCGCTGGAATTTCACCAACCACTACCTTATCCTTTTTTGTACTATGTTCTTCTACATCTCTACTAACACTTAGAATAATCCCAAATGCTATACTGGTAAAAATCATCGACGTACCGCCCATACTTACCAGTGGCAACGGAACCCCTGTTACCGGACCCAAACCCACGGCTACTGCCATATTCGCAAAAGCTTGGATGGTTAAGCTAAAACTTAAGCCTGCTGCTAATAACGCTCCAAATGCCTTCGGACTCCTAGTTACAATCCTCACACATCGATAAAGTAAAACCAAGTATAAAATCACAATAGCTAATCCGCCCACGGTTCCATATTCTTCAATTATTATGGCAAAAATAAAATCAGAATATGGGTGAGGCAGATAATTTCTTTCGGTACTATTTCCCGGACCTTTGCCAAACAATCCTCCAGTTGCTAAAGCAATTTTTGAATGGTCTGCCTGATATGTTTTATCAGAATGTTGTTTCTCGGGATTCATAAATGTATCAATCCTCGATTTCCATGTTCCAGCTCTTTCAGTCGTTAAAAACAAGAAAAATATCATGACAATGCCGCCCGCACAAACAATGGAAATTTGCTTAATACTTACTCTACCTACGATTAACAGCAAAATACTTACACCAAACAACATTAACCCTGTGGATAGATTTGCTTTGGCAATTAATCCGAAAACAACTACCACCGATCCCATAATAGGAAGGAAGGAATTTTTAACATCTTTAATGTTTTCTTGTTTCTTGGTTAACATCCTCGCTAAAAAAGTAATCAATGCAAGCTTAGCTAAATCGGATGTTTGAAAAGTTAATCCAGTGAATGGTATTTTAGCCCAACGAGAGGCTTCATTTAAATTTGCTCCAAAAATTAAGGTATATACCAACAAGGGTATCGTAATGATCATTAAGATTTTAGAAATTCCTGCATAATATTTATAATCGAGCAAATGGGAAATATAGATCATTCCAATTCCTAAAAGCACAAAAACAACATGCTTTGTAAGTAACAAACGCTCAACAGTTTCGCCCTTTTTATATGCCAAGGTTCCAGTTGCACTATATACTGCCATGATAGAAATCATGGATAACATAATGATGATCAGCCAAATCCAGCGATCTCCTTTTGTTCTTTCTAAAAGTGCCTTAATATTAAACATATACTTATAATTCTTTAACTGCAGCTTTAAACTGGTTTCCTCTATCTTCGTAATTTTTAAACAAATCAAAACTTGCACAAGCTGGCGATAACAATACCGTGTTACCTTTTTTTGCTAAGTGATAGGCAACTTGTACAGCTTCATGCGCAGAAAATGTGTTAACAATTATTTCAACATCATCCTCAAAAGCCTCATGGATACGTTTATTATCCTTTCCTAAACAAAC
>DATJDT010000446.1:0-10730 GCA_035497275.1 Pedobacter sp. | reverse complement strand
AATTGCCATAAGCCAGTTGCACCTACGCGTGAAATAGCATGAGGATTCATCGAAGATTCGATAATTGGCAGGTACTTTATTTCGACAGGAATATTATAAGCGATTAGCGCCTTTTCAAAAATGGGGAAATAATAGGTAGATAAGCCCAGCATCTTACCCATCATTTCTTTTCGCTTGCTATAAATCGTTATAAAATTTTGGGTGTACTCATTGTAAGTTAACGGAACCGTCTTCTGAATGGAGTCTAATCTTAATTTATAAGTAAAATTATAATTGTAAAAACCTACTGGCTGTATATCCGGCAAAGCCGCGGTATCTTGAAGACCAGCAATGGTGTCTAAATTTAACTTTTTAACCTGCGCCTGCAATGACGCTACAAATAATACCAAAAAGCAAAATAGAAAAAGTATTGATTTCTTCATAGGCAAAAATTCGCGTCATTGCAGGTGACGAGTGCAATGACGATTAAACTTCGTTTAAAAAACTATGTGACAAAGCCAATAGCTCTAATTCGTTAAAATGTTTGGTCATTAATTGTATACTTAACGGTAAGCCTTCCCCATTATTGCCCAAAGGCAACGCCACTGCCGGAATACCAGCCAAAGAAGCTAGAACGGTATAAATATCGGCCATATACATTACCAAAGGATCTTGCATGTTTTCGCCCATTTTAAATGGTGGTGTAGGCGTTACAGGACTAATCAGTATATCGAAGTTTTGGAATAAATCTTCAATTTTCTCCCGGATTAAACTTCTTACTTGTTGTGCTTTTTGATAATAGGCATCATAATAGCCTGCACTTAATACAAACGTACCCAGTAATATCCTCCGTTTAACTTCCTCTCCAAAACCCTCGGCTCTTGAAAGTTTATATAAACTGTTTAAATTTTTTGCTTCTTTGTTACGATAGCCAAAATGTACTCCATCATAACGTGAAAGATTAGATGATGCTTCAGCGGTAGTTAAAACATAATACGCTGGCACTAGGTAAGCTAATAAGTCGAATGAAACGTACTCAACGGCATGCCCCTGGCTTTCCAGTTTCTCGATCGCCGCTAAAATAGCCTCTTTAATTTCCGGGTCTAAAGCCTTATTAGCTATTGTTTCTTCCAATACGGCAATTCTCTTTTTTCCGCCTTGCGTGAGGAGCTTGCTATAATTAGGTACTGGCAATGCTGAAACCGTACTATCTTCTTCATCTGCGCCAGCTAAAACCTCCATTAAGAGTGCGGCATCACTTACCGACGAGGTTAAAGTACCTACTTGATCAAAAGATGAGGCATAAGCAATCACACCATATCTCGAAATGCGGCCATAAGTTGGTTTAAACCCAATGCAACCACAAAAAGCAGCAGGTTGCCTAACAGACCCACCAGTATCCGTGCCTAAAGCTGCTAAGCATAAATCAGCCTGTACGGCAACTGCAGAACCTCCTGATGACCCTCCAGAAACTCTTTCCTGATCAACGGCGTTTTTCACAGGGCCAAAATAGGAGGTTTCATTAGAGCCACCCATGGCAAATTCATCACAATTTAATCGCCCTATAATAATGGCATCCTCTTGTAATAATCGCTTCACAACGGTCGAAGAATAGGGCGCAACAAAACCTTCCAACATTTTAGAAGAGGCCGAAACCTGATGGTCCAAGTAGCAAATATTGTCTTTGATACCAATTACCATTCCTGCAAGCTTCCCTGCAGTACCTGCATCGATTTTCTGTTGGACAATAGCTGCTTGCTTGGAGGCAGAATCAACAAACACCTCATTAAAAGCATTGAGGTGTTTGTTCTTTTCTATTTGCTCAAAATAATACGAAAGTAGATCCTGAATTTTGAGCTCCTTTTGCGTAAGTTTTCCCTGTATCTCTGTTAAAGAGGTATATTTCTTCAAAACTTAATAGTAAAGAGATTAAAATTTCAATTAAAGTGGTTTGTCGTTGGTAGATGATTTAGTATCAGAATCGATTCCATCTTTTCCGTCTTTAAATTCTTTCATACCTTTTCCTAATCCACGCATTAGTTCTGGAATTTTTTTACCTCCAAATAATAACAATAATGCTAATACAATTAAAATAATTTCTGGCGCACCTAATGCAGCTAAAATTGTTTGTGTCATGATATTTTATTTAAAATATTTTATTCAATATGTGATTCTTTCCCTTTTACAGGAGCTTGTTCTTTTGTTTCAACTTGATCCTCGTCAACCACAGGAGTTGAAACATCTGTACTTTCTATCCCAGAGCGATGATATTCGGTATCCGCTTCAGCCAGCATTGTCTGATCCTCAGTTGGATGATGGTAAGTACTATGATTCAATTCCTCTTGTCTCTCCTCTTCCTCTGTAGTTACGGAATTTATGTTACGATGGATTTCTCTTTTCACACCTTCCGATGCATCCTTAAATTCACGAATTCCTTTTCCTAAACCTCTTGCTAATTCAGGCAATTTTTTCCCTCCAAATAACAAAAGTACTGCCACCATGATGAGTGCGATCTCTCCACCCCCCATGTTTAATATCTCTAATATTGTGCCCTGATACATTCTCTAATCAATTTTATACAAACTTAGATAAATTACTTTTATATGCAATATAATTAGTCAGCATATAAAAGTCATTTTTCGTTCTCTCCTCAACCATTGAGAACAAATTATTAATGATGAAATATAGACATTTTATTCGCCTATTAGTTTATTTAGCCAGCCAACTTTCTGGATTCTGAGGAATTGAACCCTTAATAATTTGTAGGCCCACCTCTGCAACTCCTTCATTAAGGCCCGCAGAACCTATAGTTTGTTTTGTTGTTACCGCTTGGCCTTTACTAACACTTACACTTTTTAAATTCTGATAAAGTGTAAAATAAACTCCATGTCTTATAAGTACATAATATTTTCCCAATACAACACCAACATCCCTTACTGAACCATTAAATATTGCTCTCACTGCAGCACCTTCAGTTGTTTGATAGGTTACACCATCGTTTTTTCCAGAAGCTTGATCAACCATATATGTTCCAAAATGAGCTGTAATATAGCCATTTGCTACCGGAGCAGGCAAACTTCCTCTATTACTTTCAAAAGCATCTGATAGTTTTGCTGCTTCTGGCGTAGCTCTAAGAATTTCCGAATCAGATTTAGCTTTAGCCACAGGGGCAACGGGAACTGGCCTATTCTCTGCCTTCGCTTTAGCTGCAGCAACTCGTTGTTCTTCTTTGGCCCTTTCTTCTTCCCTTTTACGCTCTAATGCAATGATGCGCTGTATTTCAGCTTTAATCTTCCTATTAATGGCATCTTGCTCTCTTCTTTTTTTCTGAATATCTTGAGAAATTTGCTTTTCCTGTCTACTTAGTTGATTTAGCACTACCGACTGCTCATTCTTCTTTTTATCAAGCTTGCTCTTTTCATTTACTTGTTCCTTTAATAAACTACTTTTGCTTTTTAAATTCTTATCCAACACAACAATCTTATCGCTTAAATCTTTCTCAGTTCCTTGTATATAAGCAGCTTGCTTTTTGCGGTATTGACCAAATTGCTGCAAATACTTAATCCGCTTATAGGCTTGGTTAAAATCGCTCGAGGCAAAGATGAACATCATTTTATCATACGAATTTCTATTGCGCTGCGCGAAACGAATCATCCCAGCATATTCCTTTTTTAAATCCGATAAACGTGTTTGCAGGTTATGCACCTTACCAGTATTCTCCGTAATCTGGTTATCCAGATTTTTCATTTCTGAATTAATAGTAGAGATTTTTTGTTGCATTAAGCGAACCTGCGCCTTGATAGCGCTAATTTGTCCAAGGGTTAATTTTTTACCATTAACCGTTTTGTTGAGGTTCTTTTGTGCTAGTGCAATTTGCCTATCTAATGCTTCCTTATTTCTTTTCAACTGCTCCATTGACTGAGCAAAAACAGTGCTGCAAAGCACCATAAACAACAGGGAAAGAAAGAGTTCTTTTAACTTCATTGGATCAAAAATATAAAAATTACTTGATTAGCTCATAACTTTTAGGAACCGTAAACGGAAAATCAACTGGCACATTGATCTCTATTTTTGTGAAATCAACATCAATAGCTATTTTTTTTATTCCAGCCATCGAGTTAATTTTCAAGCTTGATGGAAATAAAGATCCATTTAAGGCGGTGTAATCCCCATAGGAAACCTTAAGTGCTTGTGCGGCCTTAGCATCATTTAAACTGGTTTCGCTTACTTTCAACAAGGTGTTAAACACACTTCGATAAGCCAAATTATTTGTTGAACCACTTAATACCCAAACCCCATTCTCTTGTTTCAAATCTGAGCTAACTGTCATAAAATCGGCAATGGTATTCCCTGAAAATACCGATTGCAACATATTGAAATTAACTTGCTTATTTGTAAATTTATAAATATAGCTAAATGGTTTTCTAGCATATTCTTTTTTCAAATTATTCCTCAGTAATAAACTATCAGGCGTGATCACTGCTCTAGCAACCTCTCCAACTATGGGGGCGGTCACACTAACCCAAATCTTTTTATCTTTCTCTATCCTGATCAACATGGTCACATTATTCTCATTGCCATTTATAGTTAAACTAGCCTTGCCCTTTAATGCCAAAGTATTATATAATAGATCCTTACTTTTAAGTCTACTCAAATTCTCGGGTTTCTTATCAGGCGTAACCTCAACTTTTGTTGGGTTAACTGGTGGAGCTACAATTACTTTTTTAGACTTGCAGCCAAATGCAAATAAAATTACTCCTACTAGCGCTATGTTACTTAATATATTTCTTCTCATTAATTTTCTTAGTTAATTTCTCAGAATTGTTCCCTGCTTGCTTAGCCTTTTGCCATTGTATTACCGCAGCTTCCTTTTCTCCTTTGGCAAAAAGAATATCTCCATAATGTTCTAAATAAACAGGGTTTAACGCTTCATTGTTTTGCAATGCCTGCTGGATCAATGTCTTAGCCAGTTCGTATTTTTCTAACTTAAAGAGCACAAATGCATAGGTATCAACAATTGATGCATTCTTTGGCAATGCTGTGGCCGCTTTTGACGCCAACATTTCGGCCTTACTTAAGTTATGGTTTCTTAACGCTAAATAATAAGCATAATTGCTTAATGTTAAATAGTTATTCGGTTCTAAAGCGATTGATTTGTCAAAAGCGAGATCAGCTTCCTTCAGTTTTTGCTGATCAATTAACACCTCAGCCTGCAAAGCGAAAATCATTGCCTTCAACTTGGTATCATCCCCATCTAAAAGCAGTGCTGATTTAATCTCAATGCCAGCTTCCGCATTTTGTCCATTTCTATGTAGCGCAAATGCTCGGTAATAATATAAGATCGCTTGGTTTGGATAAATTGAAAGTGCATCTTCTCCAGTCTTAATGGCTTCATTATATTGACCACTCAGGGTTTGCATCGCTAACAATTTTTCCCAAGCAGGATAAAGTTGTTCCGAAATTTTTAACGCCGCTTGGTATTGCTCTTTTGCATTAATTAGGTTACCCTGCTGGTAAAGTACGTCGCCATATAAAATGAGCAGTTTAGCCTCATTTGGGTTAGCTTTTAAGGCTATCTGAGCTAATTCTGTGGCATCTTTAACCACCAAGGCATTGCTAAAACGAGGCAACATCTGACTAATAATCTTTATTTTACTTTCTACAGGCATTTCCGCACGGGCAAATGCTGCGCGCAATGGCACAATAGCCAGTTCATTTTTTCTTTGAGATTGATAAATATCAGCAATAGCTAAATCAATTTCGTAATTTTCGGGCTCTATTAATTTGGCTTTTTGTAAAATTGCAAGCGCTTCTTCTTTCTTATTCTTTTCCAATAGCACGCCACTTAAATATAAATGACTTTTAACATCCGTTGGATTGTCGGCTAAAATCTTCTCAATTGCCACATTAGAAGAGCCTTCATTATTTTGCAACTTAATTCTCTGAACCGCTGTTGTTAAGGTAGAGGAGCTCCCGAATTTCTTTTCAATTAACTCGTACGCCTTTAAGGCTTCTTCAGCCTTACCCGATAAAAAAATCGCATTTGCCCTGTCAAAATAATAATCTTCATTTTCTGGCGAAAATTCAATCAGCTTATTGAAAACTGGAATTAAAGCATCCATGTTGCCATTTCGTTTATATATTTCGGACAAAAACTTGAAATACCAGCTATTTTTTGGATTAATAAGTATGGCTTTTTTAATAGCAATTTCAGCATCCAGTAATTTATTTTGACGAAAATTTATGTTTGCTAACTCAAAAAACGCCGCATCATTGTCGGGAGCTAACTCAATGATCTTTTTAAAATTTACACTAGCATTTACATAGTTCTCAAGCATTTTCTCTTTTAAACCCGTAAAAAAAAGCTCTTTCACGATATTAGTATCCCTAACCTTTATTTGTGAAGGATCTTGCGCATATAAAAGCGTATGGCAACAAATAACAATTAAGATAATTTTATAACGCATTAGTTCTTCAATATCTTCCTTAAATCGTTCTTTTCAAAATAAATAATTCCTACCAGAAAAACGATAAGCATTGCATTTCCTATATATATGTTCCGATTAAAAAGAAAGAAAGAAGAAAATGCAATTAATGTTGAAACAACCAAATAAGCAAAAATTCTTTTCAAATTATAAGGAATAGGGTAATATTTTTGTCCTAATACATAAGACAATACCATCATTACAAAATAGGCTATCATACTAACCCATGCCGAGCCCATATAACTATATTTTGGAATAAGAACAAAGTTTAAAACAATCGTAATAACGGCACCTACTAAAGAGATATATAGTCCAAAACGAGTTTGATCTGATAATCGGTACCAAACCGAAAGGTTCATATAAATACCCAAGCAAACATAGCCCAATAATAAGAAGGGAACTGCCGGCAAACCAACCCAGTATTCGGCCACCTTCGCTCCATCTCTACTAATGAAATGTTTCAATATCTCAATATTAGCAATTAGCCCAACAAAAATTAAGGCTAGTGCAATTACAAAATAATGGAGAATAGTAGCGTATGTTTTTTTGGCGTTTTCGTTTTTGGCGTGACTAAAAAAGAAAGGCTCTGCCCCCAGCCTAAAAGCCGTAATAAAAATGCTTAAGAAGATCGCAATTTTACAAACTGCACCATATATGCCTACTTCACCATCAGCAATATCTGTTGGTAATAATCGCCTAAGCACAATTTTATCAAGGTTTTCATTTACAATGAACGAAAGATTGGCGATTAAAATTGGCCAGCTATAGGAGAACATTGTTTTAAAAAGCACGCCATCAAACTTAAATTGAAGCTTTAAGAACTCGGGCAGTAGAAATATAAATGTTGCTAAACTAGCAATTAAGTTGGCTAGAAAAACGTAACCAATCCATTGGTGCCTATACCATGAATCTAGCCAATCGGCCCCAATCCACTGGTGTTTAATGATAGCCGGAATAACAAAAATAAAAATAAGGTTAAAGCCTACAAAGCATCCAATATTTAAGAATTTAGCCATACTGTACTTCATCGCCTTGTCATCAGCCCTCAATTTGGCAAATGGGATTACACAAATGGCGTCAACAAATAAAATCCAGATAAAGAAGGCTACATATTGTTTATAATCATGTATTTCGGCAGCATTTGCGGCGAGATAGGAAGCTATTGAGTTTGAAAAAATTAACCCTGTAATAAGAAAAAGCGTGGATATAAAAGCAATACATAAAAAGGAATTATTATATACTTCTTGCTTTTTATCCTCATGTTTATTGAGGTAACGAAAATAGGTGCTCTCCATTCCAAACGCCAGAACAGCATTGATAATAGAGGCATTTGCATACATATTTGTAAATATACCATACACGCTTTTGGCGTAAACCTTGGTATATATTGGCGTTAATATAAAATTGAATAGCCTTGAGAACACGGTACTTACACCGTAAATGGCTGTTTGGCCGATAAATTTTTTGAGTACAGACATCTATGCGTTGAAAGTGTTTACCAAAGTAAGTTCTTTTTAACCACTTCAAAGTTGCGATAATTTTTTACTTCTCCATCTTCCACTTCAACATTTTCTACAACCGATTTATCTGGCCCATCATTGCACCATTCTAAGAACATTGACAAAATAGTTTCACTAGCTTCTGCTTCAATGTAAACAGAACCGTCCTTTTCATTTTTAACCAGGCCCTTAACGCCCATTTGATCGGCTACCGCTTTAGTGCTTGCTCTAAAAAAAACACCCTGAACTTTGCCTGTAATTTTTATATTAATGTGTTTCATTTTTTTCCCTTATCAACTTCGACCTTTTTACGAAGTTACTTTATTACATTTCCTTTAAACGTTCTTTTTCTACTAAAAACTCATCCCATATTTCGTTTAAGATAATGGATGCAGGCTTAATCGTGTTCAACATAGCCGATATTTGCCCGATTTCCAGTTCTCCGTTTTCCATATCACCTTCAAACATGCCCAATTTCGCCCTTGCTCTTCCCAACAATTCAACCAATTCAGCTACCTTAGCTCCTTCTGCCTCCGCCCGAGCCACTTCATCAGCAAATTCATTCTGGAGTAGACGAACTGGCACCAGTTTTTTCATTCTTAATTTGGTATCTCCTTCGACAGCATTAATTATTCTTTTTTTAAAGTTAGCATGGGCTGATGATTCCTCTGCTACCGCAAAAGCAGAACCGATTTGCACAGCGTCAGCACCTAAAGCAAAAGCTGCTAACATCGCTTTTCCACTTGCAATTCCTCCAGCAGCAATTACCGGAATTTTAACTGCGGCTTTGATCATTGGAATTAAACATAAAGTAGTGGTTTCCTCTCGTCCGTTATGCCCTCCCGCCTCAAACCCTTCTGCCACCACTGCATCTGCGCCACAAGCTTCTGCTTTTAAAGCAAACTTGGTATTGGCAATTACGTGAACAACCGTAATGCCTCTCTCCTTTAAAAAACTAGTCCAGATTGCAGGATTACCTGCCGAAGTAAATACAATTTTCACTTCTTCGGCAACAATGATATCCATGATCTCTTCCACATTGGGATAAAGCAAGGGAACATTTACGGCGAAGGGCTTGCTTGTTGCCTGTTTACATTTTTGAATATGCTCTTGCAATACCTCCGGATACATAGAACCCGCTCCAATTATTCCTAAGCCACCTGCATTAGACACAGCAGCGGCTAATTTCCAACCACTGCACCATACCATTCCGGCTTGGATTATCGGGTATTGGATAGCAAATAAAGAGGTAATACGATTAATCATTCAGTTAAAATAAACGTTTAATAATAGTTTTATTCGTTATTTTTTCGCCATCAATTTGCTCAATCAAAATAATTCCTGGCTTCTTGCCAATACTTAAGCTCCCATACTGCGAATCAATTCCCAAAAACTCAGCACCATTGAGGGTTCCCCAACTTAATAAAGTTTCAAAAGGAATAGCCTTAACTGCCTGCAAAGTTTGCATTTCGGATAAAATACTTAATTGGTGGTTACTTGCTAAACTATCCGTTCCAAGCGTTATTTTCACCGCTTCATCATTAAAAAGTGCAACATTTGGTAAGTTATCCTCAATATAAAGGTTAGCATTTGGACATAAGCACCAAAATAACTTTTCGTGTGTTTTCTTCGCAAAAGCTATATCGGCTTTATTGCTGAAAGTATTGTGTACCATCAACGTATTTACATTTTTTGGCAATTTTGGCAAATGATAGTTTAACGAATTCTTCGCCGAGTTATGAGCTTCACTTTGGGCAATTCCAAGATCATTAAAAAACTCGGCAAATCTCCCCGTACCTGTTTCAAACAATTCGTTTTCACCAACGGTTTCTTGATTATGAATGGATAAGATATCATCTTCGGTTGTTATCCCTGCTATTTCCTTAAAAAGTTGAGCCGAGACTGAATAAGGTGCGTGCGGAACAATAGATGATTTTAAAGGCAAAAAATTATGCTTAAGCTGTACTGCCTCATCAATAATGGGCTGTGAAGGTCTATTAAAGCCAAAAACTTCAACAAAAGTATGGTAATATATCTTGCTCCCAAGTTTAACTTCCTTAGAAATCAACAGATTGGAAATGTCGCCTACAGCCACAATACCATTTGCAAACATTTCCAGATCTGCCTTTTCCATAGCAGCGATCACTAGTTCATCAGGTTGTTGCCTACTTGATAAAATGGATTTAATAAATCCAGTGAGACCTGTTTTCTCTTTAATTTTTGCTAATAGATGGGATAACTCTAAATGACAATGTGTATTGATGAATCCTGGAACTAAAATCCCTTCATAATGACAAATATTATAGATATCCTGTGCTTGTTCCTTAGTTAAAACTGAATGTATGCTACCATCATTATTAACCCCTATTACTCCATTTTTAATTGGAGGTTTACTTACTGGATAAATTGTGTCCGCAGAGATATAGGTAATCATAAAAGCAAAGAACGGATATTCTGATGAGAAGTAGAAGAATATGACTTACGAAGTTAATATACATCGTGCTATTCAAACTTGGTAAGTCAATTAACATGTTTACATGCGCATCACATTGGGGAGAAACTCCCCAACGAAAATACATGCACAAAAATACAATATACTAAAAATCAACAGCTTACTTAATTTCCAGTTTTCTGGCACCCTTTTGCTTATAGGCATATCATTAATCCACAATTAAATTTTAAAATTAATACTATGAAAAAATTAATTCTATCAGCAGCATTTTTTGCATTGGCTGGATTCGGAGCGGCAAACGCTAGTAATGTAAAC
>DATJDT010000445.1:0-9678 GCA_035497275.1 Pedobacter sp. | reverse complement strand
CGCCAGGAGTCCTAGCACCTGCATCTTTACCAGAAGTAAAAACGATCGGCTTTGTAACTGTTCCGTCTGCGATTAATTTCGAACCTTTATCAATTACTAAAGCTGCTTTTGTTCCAATTTTCGCTCTTACAACAGTCCCCGCTTCTACCGTCAAAGTAGCGTTATTCTTAACAAGGACAACTCCGTCCAGGTACCATACTCGATCAGCTGTTAAAGTTTTATTTGCGGTGATTTCACCATTTATTGTTTCTGGAGCTTTTGGTGGGACAATAATTTCTTCATCGTCAGTTCTTCTACAAGATGTGAAGCCTAGTACCGCTGCCAAGAACAGAATTAATAATTTTTGCGTTTTCATTTTTCTTTCTTATTTTATTTTGCTCAAAAATAAGGGCCTAATATTTTTTAAATATTAAGCCCTCTTTATGATTAGGTTATCGGTATATTACCTAAATGTTAACTACTTTTTGTCTAACCCAAAATTGTAAGTGAATGTTAAGCTAGCACCCATTCCAGTTCGCGCAGTATTCATGATATTATCTACGTTGCTTTGGTAGGTCTTTGCAGTATTATTATTTTGGTAGAAGTAGATTTTCTCATTTAAAATATCGGCTAAGTTTAGTCTAATTTCTGCCTTGTTCTTAGCTAATTTCTTCGAAATCTGAAAATCTATCATATTTCTCCCCTTTTCATAAATATCAGGGTAACCTTGATAACCAACCTCAGAAATTCTTTCACCAATTCTATTATATAAAAGGTTGAACGAAAGATTAGTTGAAGGATTATTGTACAATAGACCAGCGTTGATTAAGTAAGGTGATTGCCCCTGTAATGCACGTGAGGTAATCTCCGACACCAAACTATTCAGGTTTACTGTAGAAAAAATAATCGAGCTATTTACGTAAGCTGTAATGTTTTTATAAAAACTACCTTCACTCATAAAACCTAGATTTTTACGAACTTCTACTTCCATCCCATAAGTAGTAGCCGAGTTCGCATTTTGGAAAGTAATGTTCTTCACACTTCCTGATGACACGATTTGCTCAATTGGGTTCTTAAAGTATTTATAGTATCCAGAGATGGAGAACACCTGACCAGAGCCTGGGAAGAGTTCATATTTCAAATCAATATTGGTGTTTTGGCTACGTTTTAAATCTGGATTACCTTGTAAAATTCGTTTAGAAACATAGTCAAAGAAACCAAAATTAGATAACTCTCTCAATTCGGGGCGGGTTACTGTTTGTGATACCGACAAACGCAAATTTGTTCGCTCGCTTAGGTTATAGGTTCCATTCATAGATGGCAATACATCGAGGTATTGCTTTTGAACTTTAACTTTTGCCCCTGTAAAATCGGCAGTATTTACCAATTGATATGAATCCTCTATCCTAGCTCCAAAAGAAACCCTCAGCTTTTTCCCAAATCGGGTATCAACAAGGGCATAACCTGCATTCAAATCAGATTCAGCATCATACTTATCGGCATTTTCAGTTCCCTCATCCATTACGAAACCCGTAGGCTTTAAATTAGCTTGATCAAATATTTGATTAAATGGAAGGGTTAGTAAATTAGATTCAAATGAACCGAAAGATTTAATATACCCAAACTTTCTAGCTTTAAAATCTCTTAGTTTGTATTGTTTCATCCCCCCTAATTTTAAGGAACTCTTCTCACTAAACATGGTAAAAGGAATGGTAATATTTAAACCAGCATTATAGCTATCTTCAAACAACGAAGAGAAAAAGCGGCTTGCATCTGTTCTCGAAGCAGTACCGTTTGGAACAACCGCTTCATACTTTGTAGCTCCCTGATCGTAATCTAAGCGGTAGTTAACCGATTTTAAATCGGGTTGAATACGGTCTGAATAAGAATATCCCAAATTCCAGTTTACTTTAATATCGTTCCACGACAATTTATGCTCGCCCTCTAGTTGGGTATTTAACAATGATTTACTCACTAGATCATAAGAATATCCTCTAATCGAATCTTGATCTACGAATTGTGTTCCGTAACGAGAAGTATAGCTATTATCTAACGAGATGTTATATAAGTTCTTGAAGGCAATTTTATTATTTCCTTTTATGTAGGCAAAGTTAGCTAGTGCCCCTACCGAAGAGCTGAATTTATAGGTATCATCCTTATAGTCGTACTGTGTAGTATTGCCCTCGTAATCTAAACGTTCAGATTCATTTTTGTTTTCACTGTTTCTATAGGTTAGTGAAAAAATAGCACCAATATTTGCATTATTTTCCAGCTTTTTGCGCAAGCCTAAGCTAAGTTGATAAGCTTGTCCCGGCATAGCCGAATTAAAATTATTGGTTTGAAAAGAGTTCTTAAATAATTTACCAACTTCTATCTTCTGATTTGAGCTTAGACCCGCATACTTAGCTGTTGAAGGAACACCCTTAGGGATATTTCTGTCGCTATTAAAGAAGCCAAAATTTTCTACGCCTGTTTTTTCGCCAAGTTGGAAGTTTTTGAAAGTTGACTGAGAATTATAACCAGCACCCGCTGATGCAAATAAATAATTCTCAGTTGGAATATCTTTGGTTAACACTTGAACTACACCTCCCGAAAAATCACCAGGTAAATCTGCCGAAGCCGTTTTATTAATAATGATGTTATCGATCATATTTGAAGGAATAATATCAAAAGAGAAGGCCTTTCTGTCTGGCTCTGTACTTGGCAAAATGGCATTATTTAATAAAGTAGCATTGTAACGGTCGCTTAAACCGCGTACAATTACAAATTTATTATCCTGTATACTTGTTCCACTTACACGTTTTAAAACCTCGGAAGTGTTTCTATCTGGTGATCTTTTAATCTGATCAGCAGAAATTCCATCAGAGATGCTAACATTTGTACGTTGACGCGCATATAAGGTATTTACCGATTCTTGTTTTGCCGTTGCAGTAATCACTACTTGATTTAGTTTTTGAGAACTTGCTTCTTCCATTTGCACATTTACCAAGGTTACGTTATTGTTGGTAACCTCAATATCGGTAATGGTTTTTGGCGTATAAGTTATATAGGTAACTTCGATCGTGTATTTACCGGGAGCAAGTGCGCCAATGGTATATCTTCCTTCTACATCTGTTGGAACAGCAATTTTTGGACTTACGATTTTAACTCCCGCGCCAATAATGACATCCCCAGTTTTTTTGTCGGTTACAATTCCCGAAATTTTGCCCGAGCCTTGAGCAAAAACGATTGCACTAAAACTTACCAATAGGAAGGTAATTAATGCGCTTTTAAGTGTTACTTGTGATTTCAATTTGCTTGAATATTTGTTTCCGCAAAACTATTACCACAATGTTAGCTGGATGTTAGCAGTAGATTACCATTCGTTTATGCAAAGGTTAAGGAATTGTTAAATGGCGCTTAACTGGCTAGCTAAGGCGTTTGTTTGTAGCGCGAGGGATTACTTAACAAGATTTAAGAAATTAACACATAGTTAATATGAGAACAAGCTCTGTGTTCTCTAAACACAGAGAACCACAGCGTTTGAATAAAAGAAGTATCTGATTGCTTCGTACCTCGCAATGACGATCTTTCCCTAGTACCTTAGCCCTATTTTTTTACAGATAAAGTGTAGCAACCAGATGGGGCCGATCAATAGAAATTTTACATCATCTAAAAACGAAGGTTTTTTGCCTTCTATTTTATGGCCTATAAATTGTCCGATCCAGGCTAGAACGAATATTGCAACGTAAATTAAACAAGAAGTTAGGCTACCTAGGCCGTAGAAGAGTTCAATTTTAACAATGAAATAACTCATTACACCAATAATACCCATCATTAAATAAGAGAGTATCGGAGAAAGGGTATAGTAGTAATAGATAGAAAAGGCAATTAGGAATGATGCCCAGTTCAAATAGGCATTAAAACGTCCAAGAAACTCAAGTTGAGGAAAAGGAATTTGCCAAACCAAGCCCAATAAACTGAAAACTATCAGCGGCACACAAATCCAATGAATAGTTTCGTTGGTGTGGTTTTGGTGACTTTCTGCGTATTTATCGAAAAGGATATCGACTGGGCGTTTTTCAGTTTGTTCCATGTGATTTTAATTATGCTATAAAATTAAAAAAAGCGATGGAGATTCCATCGCTTTTAAATTTATTGTTTAGCTCCTAGCCCTATTTAGCAAAAGCCACAGATCTTGTTTCTCTAATTACCGTTACCTTAATCTGACCTGGATAAGTCATTTCAGTTTGAATACGGTTAGAAATATCAGCTGCCAATAATTCTGCTTGCTGGTCGGTTACTCTTTCACTTTCTACCACTACACGTAACTCTCTACCTGCTTGGATCGCAAAAGTTTTTTCAACTCCTGGATAAGACAAAGCTAGTTCTTCTAATTCTTTTAAACGTTTGATATAACTTTCTACCACCTCACGTCTAGCTCCCGGTCTAGCCCCCGAAATTGAATCGCATGCCTGGATAATTGGAGAGATCATCGAGGTCATTTCGATCTCGTCGTGGTGAGCACCAATTGCATTACAAATTTCTGGATGTTCCTTATATTTTTCTGCTAATTGCATCCCCAAAATTGCGTGTGGCAATTCTGGATTGTCATCAGGCACTTTACCTATATCGTGTAGTAATCCTGCACGTTTAGCCATTTTAGCATTCAAACCAAGTTCAGCAGCCATGGTAGCACAGAAATTGGCAACCTCACGAGAGTGATGTAATAAATTCTGTCCGTATGATGAACGGTAACGCATACGTCCAACCATTCTAATCAACTCAGGGTGTAAACCATGAATTCCCAAGTCGATAACTGTACGCTCACCAATTTCTACAATCTCATCTTCGATTTGCTTTTTAGTCTTAGCAACAATCTCTTCAATACGAGCGGGGTGTATACGACCGTCGGTTACCAAACGGTGTAAAGCCAAACGGGCAATCTCCCTTCTCACTGGATCAAAACCCGACAAGATAATCGCTTCAGGTGTGTCATCCACAATAATCTCGATACCTGTTGCTGCTTCCAATGCACGGATGTTTCTTCCTTCTCTTCCAATTACGCGACCTTTAATCTCGTCGTTATCGATATGGAAAATTGATACTGAATTTTCAATAGCAGCCTCTGCAGCAGTACGCTGAATGGTTTGGATAACTACTTTTTTTGCTTCTTTACTGGCAGTAAGTTTAGCTTCATCAACAATATCCTTAACCTGCATCATCGCTTGAGAACGGGCTTCGCTTTTCATGTTCTCAACCAATTGGTTTTTAGCTTCTTCAGCGCTTAAACCTGCAATGGTTTCTAGTTGTTGAACATGTTGGTTTTTTAAAACATCTACTTCTTCTTGTTTTTTGACCGCTAGCGCAGTTTGCTTTTCTAAATTAGCTTTATGGTTATCTAGTTCTTGCTCTTTGCGGTTCAAATTCTCTAGCTTTTGATTTAGAGATTGTTCTTTTTGTTTAATAGAGTTTTCGCGTTGGTTAACTTCATTATTTCTTGAATTCACTTGTTGTTCGTGCTCTGTTTTCATTTGCAAGAACTTTTCTTTGGCTTCTAGAAGTCTATCTTTTTTTAAGATCTCCGCATTACTTTCTGCATCCTTCAATATTTTTTTTGCTTTACTCTGCGCAGCAACTTCTTGTTGTTTAAACAAGCTTCGTAAAAGGTATCTCCCTAAAACGACGCCAATAACCAAGCTGACCAGTATACATCCTATTATTCCTAATATTTCCATTGCTTTTATTTTGTTTTTAGTGGTAATGTAGCTATCATAATTCAATCAACTATGATGATACTTCCATTTCTTGTTATATAAAAAAACCGTAACTAAATATTTATGACTCATGCGCAAAAGGATTAACTACATGGGTAATTAAATCTTCTTGTACTATTGAAACATAAAAATTTAGCCACGGCCAAATTTCTAAAACCACGTATAAAGAACGTTTTTATTTCGCGAAAAATCCGTTTAATAAACTATCCAAATCTTCAACTTTCTCAGCAACTGCAGTATCCTGGTTTTGCACCTTATGCTCTGTTCTCAATACCGCTGTTGCATAATGCAACACTGCCATTGATAGCAAATCCTGCTTATCTCTAACCGCATAATTTTCTTGGTAGTCTTTTATACGTTCATTAATAATCTTAGCAGCTCGTCTTACGATTTCTTCTTCCTCAACATTTACCTTTAGTGGGTAAATACGGTCAGAAATAGTTATTTTAATCGAGATTTCTCCCATTTTTGTAGCTTTGTTTCAATAATTATGTTGCTTATTTTTTAAGTAACACTACGCACTTATCAATTTCACGCACAAATTCGTTAATTTTTTGCTTTATATCAAGCGTCTTTTCACTTGTTCCTTCAATACTCTTTGCTAATTTGAGTACTCTTACTTTTTCGTCTAATTCTAAACCTCTATTTTTTGCTGTTTCAAGCGCTAACTTTGTTTGCTTGTTTTCTGCTTTCAATAGCTCATTTTCTTCTTGCAGTGCATTACAAAGCTCAATTAAGCGATTTGTTTTTAGCAATACATTATCTAATTGGCTAGCAACAGAAGACATCGTTAAATAAATTTAAAAATTTAAACAAATAAATTAATCAAAGAAATTTTACTTTCTTATTTCAGCGTTTGCACTTTGCGCTAAGTTATGGATAATCTTTTGCATAATCGCATCAATTTGCTTATCGGTTAAAGTTTGCTCTTCATCCTGTAAAGTGAAGTTCAATGCATAAGATTTTTTACCTTCTGGGAGTTTGTTTCCTTCATATACATCAAAAACCTGTACATTCTTAACAAATTTCTTTTCCGTTTTAAAAGCAATTCCTTTTAACTCATCGAAAGTAACATGCTGATCTACCAACATTGATAAATCCCTTCTTACCGCTGGATATTTTGGAACTTCTTTATTCACTACCCTATTTTTCTTAACAGAATCTAATAAAGCTGCCCAATCAAAATCAGCATAAAACACTTCTTTATCCACGTCAGTTTGCTTTCTATCAGCAGCTGTAACTGCGCCAAAAGTTACTAAAGCTTTATCTCCCCTAAAGTATTTTAATCCAAAAGCAAAATTTTCGTCTTTAACTTCTTCTGTTTGGAAATTTACAATTCCCATTCTGCCAATAATACCATCAACAGCCGCCTTTAAATTATAAAAAGTAGAAGGCGTTGTTAGATGATTCCACTGTTCGCTTTGCTTAGCACCGGTAATCAAAATTAATAAGCTTGGTTTTTCAATATATTTACCTCCAATAAGGTGATAAGTTTTCCCAAACTCGTAAAATTTAAGGTCTGCATTTTTACGGTTTTGATTGTAGGCAACACTCTCTAAAGCCGGTTGTAACAAACTTTGACGCATCACATTTAAGTCTGAACTTAAAGGATTTAAAATCTGCACCGCTTCATCCGGATTTTTAGAAAAACTAGCACGGGTTAAGGAGTTGCACCAAATCTCAAAAAATCCATTAGCTGTTAGCATATCAGCAATCAGATTTTGAATATTTTCTTTGTTCGGCTTTTCGGTAAATGCCAATGAAGCATTTACTTTGGTAGGGATATGGATATTGTTATAGCCATAGATCCTCAACACCTCCTCTGTAATATCGCATTCACGTGTTACATCAACCTTATAAGTTGGCACTTTTAAGCTTAAACCCTCGGCTGTTTCGGCTACTACTTCAATACCCAAGGCAATAATAATTCCTTTAATTTCTTCTTTTGGGATGTCCTGACCAATGAGTTTAACAATATTGGCGTAGCTAACCTCCACATCAAACGGATTTGCTTTCACAGGATAATGATCAGCAATAGCAGAAGATATTTCACCACCTGCAACTTCTTGAATTAACAAGGCTGCTCTTTTTAAGGCAATTACCGTAATCTCAGGATCAGTACCTCGTTCAAACCTAAACGAAGCATCTGTTTTTAGGTTATGTCTTTTTGATGTTTTACGAACTGAAACTGCATTAAAATAAGCACTTTCTAAGAAAATAGTTGTTGTTTGCTCATTTACGCCAGAATTTTTACCCCCAAAAACACCTGCGATGCACATTGGTTCATCAGCGTTGCAAATCATCAGATCATCTGCAGCTAATTTACGCTCAACATCGTCTAGGGTCGTAAACAAGGTTCCTTCCGCACATTTTTTCACAACAACTTGCCCCCCCTTAATCTGAGCCGCATCAAAAGCGTGCAAAGGTTGGCCCAATTCATGCAATACATAATTGGTTACGTCCACAATATTGTTGATTGGGCGAATACCAATTACTTTTAATTTGTCTTTTAACCAATCTGGTGATGATTTTACTGTTACGCCACTTATACTTACACTACTGTACCGCGGACAAGCAACTTCATCTTCCACTTTTACCGCTATGCTTAAGCTTTCATTAGCAACTTTAAAAGCGCTAACATCAGGCATTTGATAGCTGGTACGTAAATACGCTGCCAAATCTCTGGCTACACCTAAATGAGAAGCGGCATCTGCTCTATTTGGGGTTAAGCCAATTTCGAACATAAAATCATCATCCATTTTAAAGTATGATTTTGCTGCCATGCCAATTTGGGTATCCCCTGGCAACACCATAATTCCTGCATGGGAAGCGCCTAAGCCAATTTCGTCTTCCGCACAGATCATGCCTTCTGAAACTTCACCTCTAATTTTCGATTTATTGATTTTGAAAGGTTCGCCTTCATTTGGATAAACGGTAGTACCTACAGTAGCCACTACTACTTTTTGATTAACGCCAACATTAGGGGCACCACAAACAATTTGCAAAAGCTCAGTTCCACCTACATCTACTTTAGTTACACGTAAGCGATCGGCATTAGGATGTTGTGCACATTCAACCACATGGCCAATTACAAGGCCTTCTAAACCGCCAACAATTGGCTGTACTTTTTCTAAGCTTTCAACCTCCAAACCAATATCGGTAAGGATTAAAGAAATTTCTTGAGGAGTTTTATCGGTTTGTATAAATTGCTTAAGCCAGCTGTATGATATTTTCATTTTTCGGAGTATTGAGTCGAGCGATTAGCGTTAAGCGTTCATCTGCTTTACGCAAAACGCGAAACGCCTTGCTATTTAGTAAAACGCAAAGATATTATTTAATGCTGAAAGCAGAAAGGCAAAATAGCATAGATTGATATTAATGCATGGACCCCAAACCACCTAACAATACAGCGCAAGCACCTGCGCCTATTACTAACATAATTACTGAAATGATCAACAACTTTAGTGCTGGTTTTAAGGGTTGGCTCTTAGAAGACTTAACAATAAGCTGTATTAGGCCTATCAAAAATACGACTACTACCACAGCCCAATACACAATACTTAGCAATATAATACCCTCCATAATCTTGTTAATTTAAGTTTAATTTTTCTCTAATTACCTCAATTTTATGATCTCGATAAAAAATATTCATCGTTTCAAAAGGTACTATTTTATATTTATCACTTACAATATGGACACAAGATTTTTTTACGGCACGTACATCAAAATCTAAAGGGTCCATAAAATTCATGATAATGATACGGAACAAATTATCATAACTAAGGTTATCAGACTTCACCCTCGGTAAACAACACATCAATTCTCCAAAAGTATCTTCTGCACAATCTACCGAAACACCTGTACTAAACAAATTGAGCATGTGTTCTTTTAACTTTTCATCGTGCTCAAAAACTATTGTATTTTTCGAGTTATTTAATAAATC